>JAFOIR010000106.1 GCA_017420625.1 Bacillota bacterium | reverse complement strand
GCTTGCCAACTTGTGCCTTACATTGAAGCGTAACACGGTATATTTGGCTGGATTACAGGTTCAACCTATAGTCCGGCATTTTGGGAAAGTATTACTAAAAAGAAAAGGAAATGATACTGCGAAGGAGCATAGATGAAACTCTCCAGCCTTCGAAATTTTATAGTAATTACAAGATGCGGCAGCTTCACCAATGCGTCAGAGCAGCTGCTGATTTCACAACCTACTCTGAGTCGTCAAATCAGGGATCTTGAGCAGGAGCTGGGGGTTTCTCTTTATGAGAGAACTAAGGATGGACTGCAGCTAAGTGAGGCAGGGGAGACGCTTATGGTAGAGGCCGTCGAAATTGTGGAGCGATGTGACCGGCTTTCACGCCTCTTCCATCCTGCGGCAGAAAGCAGAAAAGTGACGCATGAGGTCCTTAAAATCGGTTTCCAGACATTCTTCAACATTGAAGATCTGCGAGCAATTCTTGACAGGTTCCGCGTGACAGAAACGGAGACTGAGATTGTATTGCTTCAGGCCGGCTTGCATGAGCTTGAGTACGGAATACAGTATAATCGCTTTGACATGGTCGTCAGCCTGCAGTCGTACTATGAGAGAATATCGGGACTCAGAATACTTCCCTACAAGGATAATTGTATTCAGGTTGCGGTGCCGTCTGACCATCCGATGGCAGGAAGAAAGAGTGTCAGAATGGAAGAACTGATTGACGAGCCATTTATTATGCTGAAACGCGACAGTTCTCCGATAATTTTCGACCGTATTATCAGCCGGTGTGTTGTCAGTGGATTTTCACCACATGTATCCGCTTATGTAAAATCAGAGGAAGAGGGACTTCACCTGGTAGAAGCGAATCAGGGGATTGCATTTGTACATTCGCAAATGCTGGTTGACGGTTTTGAGAAGATGTTCCATGTACATTGCCTTGACATCGAGGAAGGATGCATTTCCGAGCCGCTCGCCCTGATCTGCAAGGCGCGTAACGTTAAAAAATCTCTGCAGAGACTGCTCGAAGAGCTTGATATGCGAAAAATGAATAGTTTGATTAGATGATGTCATCTATACGTTATTGGCATTAGACCGCCTCCCTATATCGTAATAAATTAACATTATGGATTAATACATTCCCAATCTGCCGGACTATACAGTACCGGCAGACTGGCTTGAATTCTTCCGAGGACGTCCGCGCTTGCGCTTAGGCTGCTGCTCGGTTTCGTCCTTGGGCTTGGGCTTGCGGCCTCTCTTCTTCGGTGCCGGCTTCGGCACTGGCTTTGAAAGGCCGAGTGCTTCGAGCTCGTCGAATACGAGCTGCAACGTGTGAACCCAGCAACCATCATCGGTCGCCGGCTCCTCCGGAGCATCTGTTCTCCGCCAGGCGGAGGCCAGATCATCCATCAGTTCACCGTAGGACATCTTCTCAAGCAGTCCTGCGTTCTGGGCCTTGCGGATGATCCTGCAGGTGGCAACCGTTGATATGAAATTGATGAATTCACTGCCGATGACAGAGAAATCCCCCTGGACATCGGTGTGATCAAGGCATTCATCGCTCTTGTACCGATTGAAGACCATCTCCAAAAGCCAGCGGTCTTCATAACAGAGGTATGCCGCTTTTGGCTCCAGATCCTGATCAGACTCAAGAACGATCACTCCGAAGGTAGCCTGTTTAGCGGCATATTTCTCAGGGGAGAAGGTTCCTTTCTTCTGAGCATTCGCCAGATATGAGGCCTCTTCGGCAGATGCTTTTCCGGCATCCTTGAAGGCATACAGGTATCGGCCGCCCTTGATCTGCTTCTTCTTGTAGACCACATGGGCATCAATGCCCGACAGTACGCCCTCAAAAGCGAGCATATCGTTGCCTGATATGCGTGTGTCATTGCGCTTGATCGGCGTGAGGAAGTGCAGATCCGGACGTTCCTGCAATTCCTCCTTGATCTTGCTTGGCGGGAATCCCTTGTCGGCGACAATGATCCCTCTGCGGATGTCGTTGTCGCGGATGAACGCCGGATAGCTGCTGGCATCAATGCTGTTTCCGGGGAACACCTCGGCACATACCGGTTCCATCCGTTCGATGTCGTAAGCATACAGGACGGATACCTCGCAGATGCCGCGCACTCTTGCCTTACGGGAGTATGCGGACAGGTCATTGACCTTGCTGTTATCCTGTTTCAGCATTCCGTCGATGGCGATGTGATGGTCGGCTACAGTTGCCTGCATCCGCAACTGGTAGAATTGTCTCCGCCTGGATCCGTTCATTCCGATCCGCTGAAGCAGACTGCCGATGGAATTCCTGGACATGGCTGCGCCGGGATAATCCTTGCATACGAACGTCCTGAGGTAATGCGTACGCGCACGATCCGCTGTAATGGCTGGCTTGATAACCCGTAGGGTGGCCAGAGACATCATTGCATAGACATCGGATGCGTCGTATACCGCAAGCAGATCCTCCTTTAGGTCTGCAGTCACCGATTTAACCAGAGCAGATGCTCCGTAGGACAGCATGTCCGGTTCATCAGTACCCGGATTCTTTTCAGGAATCGGGACATACTTGTGGTCAATAATGTGACCGATGACCTTGCCGTTTTTTGGTTGTGGGTTGCCGCCGGAAACGTATTTTGAGGATCCGCGTTGCCGGACAGCATAGCGTTTGGGGCCATTCTCTCCGTTGTCATCAACAATGGTATTGACAGGTCTGGGAACCGCTCTGATATCAGCTGGTACTGGCATAAAATCAACTCCTTTATATAGTCCTATTATATAATAACCGGACTATATACGATAGTGTTTTATGCACTTTTTTACAAGAATCTTTTGCAGATTTCGGGGTGCTACGTTGTCAAAGTTGCTGTTTTCCAGGGTTGCTTGCCAACTGGTGCCTTACATTGAAGCGTAACACGGTATATTTGGCTGGATTACAGGTTCAACCTATAGTCCGGCATTTTGGGAAAGTATTAATTTATACATTGGTAGTAGTTGCTGCCGTAGCGGTTTTGATCTCGGTTCTGTTCCTGCCTGTTTTGCAGATCTACGGCACCTCTATGACGCCTACCCTGAGCGAGGGGGATATCGTGGTCTCCGTTAAGGGAGCGGACTTT
>JAFOIR010000105.1 GCA_017420625.1 Bacillota bacterium | reverse complement strand
GGCTCTTGTTACCGGCGGAAGAGGACTCGCCCTTGGCATGGCCAAAGGTCTTGCCGATGCCGGCGCATCTGTGGTTCTGATGAGCCGAAGCACACCGGAAACGGACGAATATCCCTTCGTACAGGCGGATCTTGCCAACCGCGAATCACTGAAAAAAGGATTCGATCAGGTGCTGGAGATCACCAGCGGGAAACTGGATATTCTGGTCAACTGTGCCGGGATCCAGCGCCGTCATGAGCTGGAAGAATTCCCGATCGAAGACTGGGACGAGGTGATCGAGGTCAATCTCACTTCCTGCTTTGAGCTCTGCCAGCTGGCCGGACGCATCATGCTGAAACAGGGAAAGGGCAAGATCATAAATCTAGCCTCGATGATCAGCTTCTTCGGCGGAATCCGGATCCCCGCCTATGCAGCCAGCAAGGGCGGCATCGCGCAGCTGACGAAGTCGCTGGCGGTCGGCTGGGCCGGAAAAGGGATCCAGGTCAATGCGCTGGCTCCCGGCTATATGGCGACCGACATGAATACCGCCCTTCTCGAAGATCCGGTCAGAAGCTCTTCGATCCTCAGCCGGATCCCGGCTGGACGTTGGGGCGTGCCCGAGGATATGGCCGGTCCCTGTGTTTTCCTGGCCTCCGACGCTTCCGACTATGTAAACGGCGCCGTCATCCCGGTGGACGGAGCCTATCTGGTCATGTAATCTTTACGGGTTCAGCGCGCAGTAAAGCGCCCCGTACAGATTCGCGTCCTGTCCGAGTTCACCCTGAGTAACGCGGATCGTAAAATCATCCATATCGACGCTGATCCCCTGCGATTCAAGCAGGTTCATACCATGGAACTCTGCGAAGTTTTTCGGGATGTCGGCAAGTGCCCTGTTGATCCCGTCGATAACTTCCTTCCGTTCGGAAAGTCCGCCCGTGACGACGACCATATCCGGATCCAGCAACAGGGCATCATTATAAGCGGTGACCGCGATGGCTCGGCAGTATTTTTCAAACAGCGCATTCGCCACAGGATCTCCTTCGCCAAGCACTTCGAAAAATTCCACTCCCGTCATGGACATGGGCGGCATCTGTTTGGCCATGCAGGTCATGACCATCGTCAGGACAAAGGATGTCTCCAGTCCGGAGATCAGATAGCTGCCCTTCTCCGGGTCCGAGCTGGTCAGCTGTCCGAAGTTCATCGCACCGTTGCGCCGGCTGCCCCGATAGGGCTTTCCTTCCAGGATCAAACCTCCGCCCATGCCGGAACCAAGAACGATCCCTACGACGTTTTTCTTTCCCTGAGCGGCGCCTTTCCACCACTCGCCGATGGCCGCCGCATAACCGTCATTCTCGATCGCGACCGGCAGGTGAAAACGCTTCTCCAGTTCTTCCTTCAGATTGATGCCGGTCAGAAAATCCATGGTATAGGCTTTATAGGTCACACCGTCCGGCTTCATGCGGCCGTTGGTCGAGATTCCGATCCCGTCGGTCCCTTCCATGCAGCCCTCCGCCAGTTTCTCAAACGCTGCCAGATACTCTTCCAGATTTTCTCTGGGTGTCGGCAGCTTTTTCTTTTCCAGGATCTCTCCTTCATCGCTCATCCAGGCAAATTTCAGATTGCTTGCGCCTACATCGTATACCAGTTTTCTCATGACAGATCCTCCCCATTCGTTTCGATGACATGTCTGAACCATTCATAGCTTTTCTTCTTCGTACGTTTCATATCCTTCAGGTCCTTGTTCGTCCGATTGACATAGATGAAGCCGTAGCGTTTATTCATATCGCCCTGCGAGCTTAAAATATCGATCGGTCCCCAGGTGAGAAACGCCCGAAGATCCACGCCGTCTTCCTCCACGGCAGCCTTCATTGCTTTGAGGTGACTTCGGAAATATTCGATCCGGTATTCGTCATCCACATAGCCGTTTTCATCGGGCGTCTCGTTGACGCCGATGCCGCATTCGATCGTGTAGACCGGCAGATGGCACTCGCGATAGATCTCGTTCAGGCAGACTCTTAATCCATTCGGGTCGATGGTCCATCCCCATTCGGTCGTTTCCAGATATGGATTCTTCTTGCCTTTTCCCTCCACGATCTGCATCAGCAGCCGGCCGATGTCGCTTACATCCATCGATGCATCGACAACGGCGGAGACATAGTAGCTGTGCGCAATGAAGTCCATTCGCCCTTCTTTGATCAATTTAAGGTCGCCCTCTTCCATTGGCGGCGTGCTGTTCGTTTTTCTCCACTGCTGCCAAAGATCCTCCGGGTATTCCCCGTTCGCGAAGGTATCCAGTACCTGAAACTCATAGACGCGCGCGGCTTTCTTTGCTGCGAGAATATCTTCCGGCTTGCAGGTAGCGGGATAATAGGTCGTGAAATTCACCATGCCGCCGACTTTCGCCTCCGGGGCAAACTGATGAACCGCTTTCGCCGTACCGGCGCTGGCCAGCATCATATGATGCATGACCATGGCTGAAGCCTGTCTGATCTTGTCCGGATCCTTCTCTTTTCCGAGAATACCGGAATACATCAGCCCTACGAAAACGCCCGCATTCTGTTCGTTCATCGGAATGAAGTATTTAACTCTTCCGGCAAAATGCCGAACAACGGTTTCAGCATATTCCATAAACGCCCGAGCCGTCTCCCGGCTGATCCATCCGCCATATTTCTTCTGGATCGCCAGCGGTGTGTCAAAGTGATACAGACAAATGATCGGCTCGATCCCTTTTTCAAGCATAGCATCGACCACTTTGTCATAGAATGCCAGACCTTCTTCGTTTACTTTTCCTTCTCCTTCCGGAAAGATCCGGCTCCAGCTGAGCGAGAAGCGATAGGCATTAAATCCCATGCCGGCGAACAGGTCGATGTCTTCCTGATAGCGGTGATAGAAGTCGATTCCGTCCTTCCAGTCGGAAAGACCTTCCCGAACGGGCATGACGTCATAGACGGAAAGCCCTTTTCCGCCTTCGTTCCAGGCGCCTTCCGTCTGCATGGCAGAGACGGAACCGCCCCACAAAAAGTCTTTTCGAAGCATCCTTGTTTCTCCTTTTTCTCTTACTTAGGCCAGGCGAAGTTCACGGCATTCGGAGCGATCTCTACCGTAAAGTGATCCTCATAGATGATTTCACCGTCAAGGGAGTAGGCAAATCCAGGTCCGGCGCTGACTTCGACCTTCTTCGCCTGCGTATAGCAGACGATATCCTTCATACCGGGATCATCCAGGTGTTTTCCGTTCGTATAGGTGTCCAGGATTTTGACAAACCGGATCCGGGAGATCGGCTTAATCAGGCAGACCTCGATCAGTCCGTCATCCACCCGGGCTCTCGGGGCGCACTTGAAGGAACCGCCCACATACTGACCGTTCGCTACCGTACAGAGGAGTGCTTTGCCCTCCGGATTGAGGACCTTCCCGTCGGCTGTGACGGTAAAGGTATTCTTCATGCTGGTCAGCAATGCTTTCACGATTCCTTTGGTATAGGCACTTTTGCTGCTGGTTCCTTTTTTGTCGCGACTTTCGTTGACGGTGATCGCGACCGTCGTGTCGAAGCCGAAATTCACGATATTGTTGCTGTAGCGATCCCCCACTTTCAGAAGATCGATGGGCTTTGCTTCGGCAGAAAGAATGGCCGGAACGTCCAGGAAGCGGTCCGCTCCGCCGAAAGCTTTGACGAAATCGTTACCGGATCCGCAGGGGTAGCAGGTGACCGACGCTCTCTCGCAGCCAGCTGCTCCGTTCATGACTTCGTTGATCGTGCCGTCACCGCCGCAGGCGATGAAACGAACTTCCTCGTCCGGCTGATCGATCAGATACTGTTTCACATAGTTGGTAGCATCGCCGATGGCCTTTGTCTCGTAAAGGGTGCACTGCTCCTTCTCAGGAAGTGCATCGATGGCTGCCTGAAGCTTTGCTTTGGCATCGCCGGCACCGGCTTTCGGATTCAGAACAAAAACATAACGCATGTGGGTCCCTCCTGTTTTCTTTGACGATATGTCATCCGGCCAGGCCGAGAACGCCGAGAACGATCAGCAGTTCGCCTGCCAGATAGGTTAGCATTACAGTAAAGTGCTTTTTGAAGATCAGATCCGGATTCTTCTTATAATAACGAACCAGGAACAGCGTACAGTCGGAAATATAGAACAGAACCGCACCGATGAATGCCACCCAGGCTGCGCCGTTTCGATGGGAGAAAAGCTGCATCAGCGCAAAGAGATTCATGGTGCTGTTCGCGATGAGGTAAAGATACATGGGAACGACCATCGGCTTGGGCGTCGTATCCTTAAGTGCGCGGATGATCAGGAGCGCGACAGCATAGTAAAGGATCGCTGCCGGGATCACGATCAGCCAGACGACATTTTCATAGAGGATATGGTCCGTATAGGTCAGAATGAAGTAGATATGACTGAAAAGAAAGCTGATGCCGCCGGCGGTGAACCATCCGTGTCCTTTCGGGATCAGCAGGACGTCACCCAGCCAGCTGAAGATCAGCGCCAGGAGCAGAAAGATTTTGATTTGTTTACCAGAAAAAAGATAGAAAAGGATGAGGAAAACCAGCAGGAACGGCTTGGTCAAGCGGCGTTTGTTTGCATCGTCTTTCCAGCTGTGGTAAAGATGGATCGCTGAAGCGACAATGTACAGGACGAGCCAGAAGATCTTCATGTTCTCACCTGCCTTTCGGTCAGCTTTACTTAATCTGTTGATTCATTATACTATATTTCACCCATTCTGTGGTATACTAAATAAGTAATTATCATGCCAAAACAGGAGGCTTTTCCATGAAAATCAACATTTCTCAGAATGCACCGCTGGTTCCTCATAAGAAACACTGGCAGTTCTGCGTGGGATCCGGCCATGCGCTGCTGGCCCTTCGGACCGACTATACCAGGCAGCTCGCCTTTATCCACGATACACTCGGGATCGAACGGGTCCGTTTCCACGGCATCTTTGACGATGATATGCGGACCTTCAACGATCTTTCCATGATGATGCCGATCCCCGGCAGTGAAGCATTCAAAGAATATAACTTCAACGCTTGCGGCGTTGCCTATGACAACGTCCTTGCCGCCGGCATGAAGCCCTTTGTGGAACTTTCCTTCATGCC
>JAFOIR010000104.1 GCA_017420625.1 Bacillota bacterium | reverse complement strand
TATGATCACCGGTTCCGTCCGGAACACCGACAAATCCTGTCTGTCCCTTGAGTGAAATATAGATGATCTCAGGAGAAATCATTGAAGAGCGGACCTCCTCGGTCTCGTTCGTATCAGGGTAGCTTTGCTCGCGCGGGGGATTCCAGAAAAGCCAGGAGATCTGCATAAGCGCAAGCACGACCAAAATGCAGGATGCCAGCCAGAAAAGCATCCATTCTTTTCTATCATCCAGCCGTCTCATGGTCTGCCTCCCGGAGAGATCTGTCCGTTCTCGATCAGGTAATCATACAGATTCAGCTGATAGTTGGTGATCTCTTCCACAAGCGATCTGGGATAACGAATTCCGCGGACAAGCAGTTCCTCTTCACCTATCTCCAGATGTATAAACTGAGTCCCGATCAGCGGGAGCGGAACCCGCAGGCAGTATAAACCACTTTCTTCGACTCTCTGTCTTGACTGATAAAGCAGAATTCTGTCCCGTCCGTTCTGATAGGTATAGACACTGCAGCTGATCAGGGTCCCCGGTTCGCACCGGCCGCTGAATATCGTCTGATCTTCCAGGGTATGGATCGCCTGATCCGTTTCTGTTTCTTCCGCAGAGCAGGGTGGAGCCGGCAGCAGAAAAAGCAAAGAAACCGTCAGAATGGTCACAAGAATCGTTCTAAGTTTACTCATTGGCGCTCCCTTCCGGGAAGGCGACCCAGAATGTACTGCCTTGGCCCAGTTCACTCTCTACATAGATTCTTCCGTCATGCAGCTCGGTGATCTCTTTGGCAATGGCAAGGCCAAGACCTGTCCCGCCCAGTGCACGGCTTCTGGCTTTATCGACCCGGTAGAAACGCTCGAAGATATTCTCCTGATCCTCTTTTGCGATTCCGATCCCGTGATCTTCGATCTTGACCCGGATCTCGTTCTCACCGGTCTCTTCATTTGTCACCCGGTAAATGCCAGCATAGATCTCGGAGTTTTCCGGGCTGTATTTCATAGCGTTGGTCAGAAGGTTGCGAAAGACCTGGTCCAGTCTGTGGCGATCACCCAGAATGATGAACTCCTCCAGCGGGTAGGGAAGCCGCTCACCCACATCGGCTTCAGCCTCAGTCTCCATATCCGGCGCCCATTTAAGGCTTTGCCCTTTCTTTCGGGCTTCAAACATAAGCTCCGACAGATCCCTGTAAAGAAGCGCTGCCAGATCGGTGGGCTTTCTGACGACGACTGCCTGATGCGAATCCATCTTTGAAAGTTCCAGAAGATCGGTGACCAGTGCAGTCATCCGGTCGGCTTCCTGATTCACAACGCTCAGGAAGTGTTTTGTCATCTCCGGATCGTCTGTCCCGCCGTCCAGCAGAGTTTCGACATAGCTCTTGATTGTGGTGATCGGGGTTCGAAGCTCATGAGAAACGTTGGCCACGAATTCCTTCTGCATTTTTTCCATTGCCTTAAGCTCGATGATCGAACTTGAAAGCTCATGGGCCATCTCATCGAAATGGATCTCCAGCTGTCCAAGCTCATCGCTTTCCGGTACTTCGTTTTTCTCTTCTTCTGGATTGCCGGCAGCTTCTTCCAGCTTACCGGATGCCAGTTCCTGTGACTTTTTCGTCAGCTTCAGGATAGGACGGGAAATGCTGGACGCAACGAAATATCCCATGACCCCGGCAACAACGATGCCGATCAGCGTGATCATGAGAATGATGTAGATGACATTTTCCAGATTTTTCTGAATCGTCTCCATGGGCTGACGAATCAGGATCATATAGGGGTGTTCGATCCCGGTAAGCGAGAATGTCGTCACATAGTCCGCCACGGAACTGACGCCGTCATAGGCGGTATGCACATAGATCTCCGTCTGTTTCTGACCGTCTCTCGCTTGAATAAGTACCCGGGAGCTCAGGTCCTGAACCGAAAGATTTTCCCGCCGGCTGTACAGCAGTTTTCCTTCTTCAGACAGCAGGTAAACCGATTTTTCATTGCCCTGGGCTGTATCGGTTCCTCCGGTCTCGATCAGCAGTGAAGTGACGACTTCGCCGAAGGCTTTCGGGACCTCTTCTTCGCTGGTAAGCTCCTGGACAGACAAAACATCGACGATTCTTTCTGCCGTATATTCACACTCTGTATAAACCTTCCGGTATTCGACGCTTCGGAAGGCGAAAATAATTAAAACACCACAGCTCAGCATGACAGCGACGACCAGCAGTGCATACAGCGTCGCCATCTTCCATTTAATACTGCCCATGGTGTTTTCCTCTTCTATCTTTGTTTATTTATCCGTAAAGTAATAACCGACACCGCGTTTTGTCAGAATGAGTTTCGGCTGACTGGGGTCGTCCTCGATCTTCTCACGAAGCCGGCGGATCGTCACATCCACGGTCCGCTCGTCTCCCAGCGACTCATATCCCCAGACTTTTTCCAGAATCTCCGGCCGCGGGAAGACCTGTCCTCTCCGGCTCATCAGAAGTTTGATGATCTCGGTCTCGCGCTGCGTCAGATCGATCCTCATCCCGCTCTTCTGGCAGGAGAACTTCGCAGCATCCAGCACGAAATCTCCGGCTGTATAGGCATTCGGTTCGTCATCTTCCTTTCTTGTCAGTGCCTGATAACGCCGCAGGCCGGTCCGGACCCGGGCCATCAGTTCACGCATACTGAAAGGCTTGGTGACATATTCATCCGCTCCCATCTCCAGTCCCAGCACTGTATCGATCTCCTCGGTACGCGCCGTCACCATGATAATGGGAATATTGCTGCTCTCCCGGATCCTTCGGCAGACCTCATATCCATCCATTCCGGGCATCATCACGTCCAGAATCACCAGGTCAGGACTTTCCTTCTGAAACTGTTCCAGCGCACCATATCCGTCATAAGCGGTGAAAGTCCGGTAACCTTCTTTATCCAGGTTGAACTTTATGATATCGACGATGCTTTTTTCATCGTCGACGATCAGGATCTTTTCGTACACGGGAATCTCCCTTCTGTCTCATTCTCAGGTCAGATCGATAGAAATATGAGCATCGACCGAGATCTCCTCTTCTGCGGGCAGAAGATCAAAGCCGCTCTCCAAACCGATGCTGGAGAACAGGTTCGGCGCATTGATCCGCCAGTTCTGCGGTTCAAGACAGATAAATCCGCCCTTCTGATTGCAGTTCCATACCATCCAGTGACGGTAGAACGGATCCACTTCATACGTTACAACTGCCCCTTTGCGGTAGATCACAGCACCGTGGAACTCCTGATCACGAATCGTGAGTTCTTCTACCGTGTAATGATCATCCATGCTCCAGGCCATCGGATCAAGACCGCCTTCACGAAGAGCACTCTCTGCTTCGGAAAGCTCTCTGACAACGCCGCTTGGCAGCATCCGATCATTCACTTCGATTCTTCTGCCTACGGAAAGCAGCACCCGGCTGTCCTCGTCCACGACAAAAGCAGAATGGAATCCCAGTCCCAGCGGCAGCGGATCTTCGCCGGTATTGGTGACGGTGATCGTCTGATGAAGTCCCGTCTCATCCAGCTTGTATTCCTGGATCACTTCGAAATAGACCGGGAATACGGAGAAGAAATCGGTGGTATCATCACCGACGAAACGCATTTTCAGATAGTCACTGCTGCTCTCCACGACCTCCCAGGGCCGTTTATGCAGAAAACCGTGCAGCGAGTTGCCGCGCTTTGCCTCATTGAGCGGGAACTGGAAGACTTTGCCTTCCACTTCAAATCTTCCGCCGTCGATCCGGTTTGGAGGGAACAGAATCGGCAGTCCGTATGAGGTGGTGCCTTTTTCAAAGTCCTCCCAGGTTTTCGGTTCAGCGAGTGCTTTGATACCGTTTCTGCTTAGTCCGATCAGCTGACCGCCTGC
>JAFOIR010000103.1 GCA_017420625.1 Bacillota bacterium | reverse complement strand
TGGTAAGAAAAACGGTATTTGGTAGTTCGAAGATCCACACGTTCAGAACTTTCTGCGCGCTCGATTCCTAGATAGGCGAGCATATCGATCGTATCTTTCATACGTTGTGAGAGAATAAAGTGATCCATCAGGAAGTCCTCCTTGGTATTGCTGAGAGAAATATAACAAAGCAGAAGAGGCATTTCAACTTTTTGAAGCAAATGCTTGGTTTTTTTGCAATAATTCGCGGATTTTTTGCAAAAAAGGAAGGAGAAACGGAAAATGCAGTGCCGAACCCGCTGATGAAGTTTTCTGCCTGTTGCGGGAAATGCCGCAATATGATAGAATATGTGAGATATATGTTGGAAAGGAATCGTACTCTATGGTTGGAATTATAGTTGCGACAATCGAAGAGCTGGAAGCCCTCCAGAAGAAGCTGGGCGTATCCAAGAGCCGTGTAGCCGTCAGCCGGCATGCTGTGGGCGGTGTGATGGAGTTTGGAACGGGGTTTCTTGGCAGTGAACGGGTCTGTTACTGCCGCTGCGGCGTGGGCAAGGTAGCAGCTGCGCTTTGCGTACAGCAGATGGTCGATCGCTTCCGGCCAGAAAAGATCCTGATGGTCGGTGTTGCAGGGGCGCTCAATCCCAAGCTTCATGTAGGGGATATCGTCGTATCGGAGGATGCGGTTCAGCATGATTTTGATACGACATACTTCGGCGATCCGCCGGGATTTGTAAGCGGCATCAACTGCTTTAATTTCAAGGCAGATCCTGTGCTTCGGGATAAGGCAGTCGTTGCGGCCGGGCTTCTTGGGTATCACTGCATTGTCGGCAGAATCCTGACCGGCGATCAGTTTATCAACGATCAGGCGAAAAAAGAATGGCTGATCGAAACCTTCCAGGGCGACTGCTGCGAAATGGAAGGTGCGGCGATCGCACAGGCATGCTATACGAATCACGTGCCGTTTGTCATCATCCGTGCCATCAGCGATGGCGCTTCCGATGAAGCGATCGTTCAGTATGAAGAGTTTGTCAAAGAAGCTGCTGACAAAGCAGTAGCACTTTTATCTGAAATACTTGAGTAGACAAGGAGAAAAGGGAAAATGATCTTAGTCACAGGCGGTGCCGGCTATATCGGAAGCCATACATGTGTAGAACTTCTGAACGCCGGTTATGAAGTCGTTGTCGCGGATAATCTGTACAACGCATCTGAGAAGGCGCTGGACCGGGTCGAGCAGATCACCGGTAAGGAACTGACCTTCTATGAAGTAGATCTGAAGGATGAGGAAGCCCTTCGGACGGTTTTCGAAAATGAAAAGATCGATGCCGTCATTCATTTTGCCGGATACAAGGCAGTGGGTGAATCTGTGGCCAAACCGCTTGAGTATTATGAGAACAATCTGGAAAGCACGATCAATCTCTGCAAAGTGATGCGGGATTACGGCTGCAAGAATCTGATCTTTTCCTCATCCGCTACGGTATACGGCTATCAGCCCGTCATGCCCGTAACGGAAGAAATGCCCAAACAGCCGGCTTCCAATCCTTATGGCTGGACCAAGTGGATGATCGAAGAGATCCTGAAGGATCTGCATACTTCTGATCCCGAGTGGAACGTCATCCTGCTTCGTTATTTCAATCCCATCGGCGCCCATGAGAGTGGTCTGATCGGCGAGGATCCCAAGGGAATCCCGAACAATCTGGTACCTTATGTCGCACAGGTGGCGGTAGGCAAGCGTGAATATGTCCATGTATATGGCGGAGACTACGAGACACCGGACGGAACCGGTATCCGTGACTATATCCATGTAGTGGACCTGGCGAAGGGACATCTGGCAGCGCTCGATAAATTCATGCAGAATCCGGGCGTGGCCGTCTACAACCTTGGAACCGGTATCGGATACAGTGTGCTGGATGTCATCCATGCCTACGAAAAAGCGATCGGACATGAGATTCCATACAAGATCGAAGACAGACGTCCCGGCGATCTGGCGGTGACCTATTCTGATCCTTCCAAGGCCGAAAGAGAGCTTGGATGGAAAGCTCAGCTGGGTATCGAGGAGATGTGCCGTGATTCCTATCGCTGGCAGTCACAGAATCCCAACGGATATCAAGAGGACGAGAATGCGGAATAAACATTTGATTTTCATGGCCGGCGGTGGTACTGCCGGCCATGTTTACCCCAATATGGCGCTGGTAGGACCTTTACGGGAAAGAGGCTATGAGATTCATTACCTGGGGAAGAAGAAGGGGCTCGAATACAGTATTGTCAAAGACATGGATCTGCCGTTCCACGAGGTCAACTCCGAACGGTTCTTCCGATACTTTACTCCCAGGCTGCTGCTGACGCCGCCTCGCGTTCTGCAGGGTATTTTCCAGACGGTCCATCTGGTCCGGAAGTATAAACCGGTCATGATCTTCTGCAAGGGAGGATTCGGTTCCCTTCCGGCTGCGATCGGCGGATGGCTGACCCGTACTCCGGTGGTGCTGCATGAATCGGACATGACGCCGGGTCTGGCCAACAAGCTGTGTATGCCTTTTTCCAGGAAGCTGTGTGTTACGTTTGAAGACACCGTGAAGCATCTGCCAAAGGAAAAGGCGGTTTATACCGGTACGCCGATCCGCTCTTCTTTGCTGCAGGGAAGCAGGGAAAAGGGTTTTGAGCTAACGGGACTTGATCCGGACGGAAAGCCCGTACTGATGGTAGTAGGCGGCAGTTCCGGTGCCAAAGCGCTGAATGATGCGGTGGCGGAAAGTCTCCCGGAGATCCTTGAAAAGTTCCAGGTGATTCATCTTTACGGCGGAAAGCAGGAGGATTATGAACCGCCGGTTTCTGATCCGGCAAAAGGTTACTACGCAAAGGATTATGCCAGGGATGAACTGATCGACCTGTTCGCCATGACCGACCTGGTGCTGTCCAGAGCCGGCGCGAATGCGATCAATGAACTGCTTCTTTTGAAGAAGCCGCATATCCTGGTGCCGCTTCCTCTGTCCGCAAGCCGGGGAGACCAGATCCTGAATGCGGAGTATTTCAAGGCGCAGGGATTCAGCTATGTTCTTCCTCAGGAGGAGATGACAAAGGAAACCCTGATGAAAGCTTTGGCAGAGGTTTACGAAAAACGGGATGATTATATCCGTGCGATGAGTTCCGATAAAGCAAAGAACGGAACAGAAGAAGTACTTAAAGTGATTCTGGAGGTGTGCGGTGATCAGTAAAGAACTGAAATTCATGGTAGGGCAGATGATCATGGCCGGATTTCCTTCTCCCTGTGTGGATGATCAGGCCAGAAAGCTGCTCAAAGATTATCAGGTGGGCAACTTTATCTATTTTGCCCGCAATATTCAGGGAGCCGAAAGCTGCGCAAAGCTCTCTTCGGAGCTATCCAGGATGACGTTTGAGGAACTTGGCGTTTGTCCGTTTATTTCAACCGATCAGGAGGGCGGCATCGTCTCCCGGCTGATCGAAGGAGCTGCCCTGATCCCCGGAGCAGCGGCGACGGGTGCGGCAGTTGCCGGCGCGACTGCAAAGAATGAAGAAAGCAAGGCGGATGCAGCGCTGGAAAGAGCCAACAACATGGTTTTCCTGAAAGTCAGAAGTGTTGCGCGTTCCAGCGGCGAGATCCAGCGTGCCTGCGGCATCAACCTGGACCTGGCGCCTGATCTGGATGTCAATATTGAACCGGCCAACCCGATCATCGGCGCAAGATCGCTGGGAGATGATCCGGCCATGGTGGCAAAGATCGGTATCGTGCAGATGCAAGGCCTTAAAGAAGGCGGCGTGCTGGGAGCCATCAAACATTATCCCGGTCACGGCAACGTTAGAAGCGATTCCCATCTGGGTATTCCGGTTAATGAAACACCGAAACAGATTCTGATGGAGACGGAATTCAAACCCTTCGAAGAAGCCATCCGAGCCGGAGCCAAAGCCCTTCTGACCGCACATGTGCGCTATACGGATGTTGATCCTGAGAATCCGGCAACGCTTTCCAGGATTATCATCACGGATCTTTTGAGAGACACTTACGGCTTTGACGGGATCGCAATGACGGACTGCCTGGAGATGGATGCCATCCGTGCGGCTTATGGCTGCGGAGAAGGTGCTGTTCGTGCGATCGAAGCGGGCAACGATATCCTGACGATTTCCCATACCTATGATGCGGTGAGTGAAGCGGCTGAAGCGATC
>JAFOIR010000012.1 GCA_017420625.1 Bacillota bacterium | reverse complement strand
GGTCGATGAGGTAGAAGCAACCCACATCGGCTGTGAATACGGCGAGTATGATCACGAAGATCAATATTAAAGAGAGGAACAGATATGGATCTTGGTTCGTTTATTCAAAGAGTTGAAAAACTATCGCTCATTTCGGTGATGGTGACACAGCGGGGAGAAGTTCTGGCCAGGCACTATTGGGATGAGGATTGCCGGAGAAATGTGTATTCCGCATCCAAAAGCTTTACATCGGCAGCTGTTGGTATAGCGCAGAGAGAAGGTCTGCTTTCGATCGATGAAAAGCTGACAGATGCTTTCTGTGAGGACCTGCCGGTGGAGGTATCGGATCATCTGGCAGAGGCTACGGTACGTGATCTTCTGACGATGCAGCTGGGACAGGAAAAACCGCTGCTGATGGGAGCCAATCGTCCCTTCTATGAGGAAGATGACTGGGTAAAGATGTCCCTTGCTGCTCCGTTTTCGGATAAACCGGGTACCAAATTCCTTTACAATAATGTAGGACCCTATCTGGCCGGTATCCTGGTACAGCGCAGGGCAGGATGTGATCTGGTTTCCTATCTGATGCCGCGTCTGTTTAAACCCCTGGGCATCAGAAGACCCATGTGGGAAGAAGATCCGCTGGGCAATACCTTTGGTGCAGGAGGCCTTTTCCTGAACCTGCCGGAGCTGAACAAGCTGGGACTGCTCTATCTTCAGAAGGGTGAGTGGAACGGAAAGCAGCTCATCCCACGGGAATGGGTGGAAGAAAGCACCCGCAAACAGGCGGAAAATGATGCCTATGGGTATGGTTATCTTTTCTGGCTGGGAGAACACCATTCCTTCCGTGCAGACGGAAAATACTGTCAATGGTCCGTTGTGATTCCGGATAAGGAAGCGGTCATCTCCATCATGGCGGAATGCCGGGATTCCGAATCCCTGAACAGAGCGGTTTTTGATGAAATCTATCCGCAGCTGTAAAGTTCTTTTTCAAGAAAGGAGAAATATGGGTATCGTCATCAACATGTATAAGAAGAACTTTCTGCAGCGGTATGATAAGGATGAAGCCATTCCCTATTATGCCGGCACGGATTTTCCAGGACTATGCTGCGAAGAAAGTTCCTTCCGCAATACTGCGGGTATCGATATCCGGTACTTTATCTATTCCTACGAAGGATATGATAAGGATAAGCTGATTCTGTTCTGTCCCGGCATGGGACCGGGGCATACAGCCTATCTTGCAGAGATTGAAACGCTTTGTCAGGCAGGCCTGCGGGTACTGACGCTGGATTATTCCGGATGCGGAGCTTCAGGCGGTGAGCGGATGCCGTCCGCCAATGCGCCGACAAAAGATGTGATGGAACTGTTGGATCTGCTGAAACCAAAGGAAGAAATTATTTTGGTCGGTCATTCGCTGGGAGGCTATACAGCGCTGAATGTCGCGAATCTGTCTCCTGATATTCATCGTGCGGTGATCCTTTCCGGTTTTCTGAGCATCTCCGATGAGATGATGGGATATGTCAAGCTGCGGCTGCTTGCAGACGTGATCAGGCATTATGAAAAGAAACTGGATCCAAAATATGGTGCTCTGGACAATCATCAGTACCTGAAAAAAACGAAGGACCATCTCCTCTTTATCCATTCGACAGATGATCCGATGGTCAATTATCCGTACAATGCCGGATGGGTAAAAACGGTGGATAATCCGAATGTACGGCTGATCACGGTAGAGGGCAAAAAACATAATCCGCAATATACCAGAGAAGCATTGGAAGCCATGAATACCTGGATCGGTGAATACAATCGCCAGGTCCAGAGTAAACAGCTGGATACACTCGAGGCGAAAAAACATTACTTTGAAGATAAACCCATCGGAAAGATGACTGCACAGGATCCGGAGATCTATCATGAAATATTAGGCTTTATAGGAGGCTGTAAAGGATGACATTCAGTGAGATGAAATGGACAAGAGAGCCGGAAAGTTGTCGTATTGAGGCGGACCGGATCGAGATCACGACCAAACCGCACACCGATCTTTGGCAGCGGACCTATTATCATTTCCGCAATGACAATGCTCCGGCGCTTCAGATGGAGACGGAAGAGAAATTCTTTTCTTTTATTGTAAAGACAGATTTTACCGGCAGTCATCATCGTTTTGACCAGTGCGGCATCGTGATGTATCTGGATTCGGAGAACTGGCTGAAAGGGTCTGTGGAATACGAAAATGAATCTTTCCAGCACCTGGGCTCCGTTGCGACGAATCATGGCTATTCCGACTGGGCGACCACAGCGATCCCTACGGATGTGAAAGTGATGTGGTACCGCTTCAGCCGCAGAGAGGATGACTACTGTATCGAATGTTCGCAGGACGGAGAGCATTTTTCGCAGATGCGTGTGTGCCACATGTGGGAAGGAGCCGGGAAGATCCGTTTCGGGATCTATGCCTGCAGCCCGGAGGAATCGAGTTTTACAGCGGTCTTTACCGATATGACGATCACAGAATGCGCATGGAAGGCGCATGACGGCCAGCAGCCGGATTAAGAAGATCAAGGGAAAATAGATGACTAGAACAAGAAAAATGATCAGCTGTATTTTGAAGCTGATCGTGATCGTGTCCGCTGTCACAGGAACATGGATGAGTGGTTTTGCCGGAAGAGCTGCCTTCATGGGCGGCAGCAGGGTATTTATGTATTTTACGATCCAGTCGAATATCGCCGTCGCGCTGCTGAGCATCATTGGTTTCTTTCTGATGATGCGCAGTAAGCCCATCAGCCGTACCTGGTGTGTCATCCAGCTGGTAGGGGCTGTTGCGATCACACTGACAGGTGTCGTGTTCACGTTCGTGCTGGCGCCTACTCTGGGAAAGTTTGCATGGAACATCCAGAATGTACTGACGCACGTAGTGGTTCCGATCGCCGCTGTTCTTGACTTTTTCGTAGTCGTATCCGGCAGAAAGATCCGGAAAGCAAACGTGATCTATGTGATCATTCCTCCGCTTCTGTATGCCATCTACACCGGGATCGGCTATGTGAAGGGATGGCAGTTTTCCAGCGGGAAAAACTATCCTTATTTCTTCCTGAACTGGGGAAGTCCCGCCGGAGCCTTTGGCTTTACGAAAGGCCTGCCCTTTATGGGATGCGGATGGTGGATCCTGGCGATCCTGATATTCCTGATCCTGATCGGCTGGCTCTACCTTTTTGTATCGGAGAAGATCGGAAGAAGCAAAGAGTAACAAAGAAGAAAGATGATGAGTGAGAAAAAACCTGTTCTGAATATCAAAATCGACATGATGGGAAACAGCATCACCATGAAGGGAGAAAACGCGGAAGTCGTGATGATTCCTTTCAAGGGTTCTGTGGACTCTGAGATTTTTAAAGGGATCGTCGAGCCCTGCGGCGTTGATACACAGATACTCAATGCTGTCGGTATCCGGCACATGTCAGCCAGGTATATGCTGACAGGAAAAGACAGCGCCGGTAATGATGCGCATATTTACATCGAGAACAACGGATGGTTTGATGAGCGTTACCGGTCGATGCCTTTCCATACCATTCCGACATTCTATACAGATTCGCCGGTTCTCGCCCCTTATCTTCATTCCACCCGGTTTGAGGGCGAAGGGGTAGTGGAAGACGACGGTCTGCATATCTATTTCTACGAAATCGGCTAAGACCGTCTTTCGGTTAACCGGAACATGCCCGGCGTCATCCCGACGTCTTTTCTGAATAACAAACCAAAATAGCTGGCTGAGGAGAACCCGCACTGTCGGGCGACCTCGGCCAGTTTCATTTCCGGATGATCTAGCAGAAGATTGCGTGCCCTGAACAAGCGGACGCGGGTCAGAAAATCCACGTAAGTCATGCCGGTTTCAGTACGCTCAGCGGCATGTACGGATTCGTTCAGTTTAGAAAGAGCTGTGATGCGGAACTGGAAGGCATGAAAGAGATCATGCCCTATATCTTCCATATGCATGGGAAATGCCACTATGTCAGCGAGGATCTGGAAGAGAGATCTTTTCGAGGGTCTCTTTTTTTCTGTGGCGGTTTTCTATTGCTCTCCTGCAAAGGCTCTGGTACAATGAAAACAGAATCAATTCTTTTCGGGAGGAACAGATTATGATTAAAATTTATGGAATGCCTTCATGCCCTTATTGCGATTATGTTCATGAACAAATCGTGGGACGCGAAGATGAGTTCGAGTATATCAACATTGGCGAGCATATCCGGTATCTGAGTGCCTTTATGAGACTTCGGGATACGAGTCCTGTTTTT
>JAFOIR010000011.1 GCA_017420625.1 Bacillota bacterium | reverse complement strand
TCGCAGGCAGTCGCGATCCGAAGCGGCTATATGCCCCTGTGGACAGATACATTCGGAACCAGAGTGGTGTAATACACCATAGTGTATACAATTATGATATGTAAGGAAAGTTTTCAATGGCTATCTACATCATCCGGCACGGACAAACAGAAATGAACAAAGCCCATGTGCTGCAGGGAAGGACCGATTCTCCTCTCAATGACAGAGGTATCGCCGAAGCTGAAAAAGCGGCGGAGAAACTAAAGGGGATCCGGTTTGATTACCTGTTCTCGAGTCCTTTGATTCGTGCTGCCCAGACAGCGAATATCGTGGCTCCGCAGATGACGCCGCAGATCGATGATCGTCTGATCGAGATGGATCCCGGTCCGTACGAAGGGGCAGATCTTCATCATATGCCGCCGGAGGTGCTCGAGTTTTTCAGAGATTTTGTTCATAACCCTGCCCCGGAGGGCATGGAGTCCCTGGCCTCCGTTGTGGAAAGAGCAGGGGCGTTTCTGGATGATATCAGAGATCTTTCCGGGAACATTCTGATCTCTACGCACGCTATTGCCATGAAAGGTCTGCTGGAATATCTGACGCCCGGATCCAACGGTGCTTACTGGTCAAAGAATATACGCAACTGTGCGGTGTACAAAGCCGAACATCAGGATGGAAAGATCGGTATCCCCGAAGAAATCTAGGTGACTCTTTCTCTCTTTGGGTCTTTTCTCGGACATTTCTGAATCCGCTCCAAAGCGTTGGGGCGGATTCTTTGTTTTTGAAGGCTGCCACCCAAGCTATTTTTTGGATTCCGGGCTACTGATCAACTTGACGAACGATCTCTTCCAATCGGCTCAAAAAATACAAGTGTAGACAAAAACTTAAAGAAAACCTATAATGTCTCTATGACAACTAGCCCAGGACGAACTCGGTCGGGCTATATGAGGAGGACTGAAAAATGAAACATAAAGTGAGACTGACTGTTATAGACAAAAAGTGTTTTCCGGAGCTGCAGGAGCAGTATTGCGCCAATAAGGAGGCGGGCCTAAGATTCCTCACTGCTCAGAGCTCTGGGATGCCATCAGCCGGTATATCTATACGGGTCTGCAGGGTGGGCCAATCATGAGAGGATGGATGGAAAAGGAAAATGAGATGATTGCCTGCTGTTCAGACGGTACGCGACCTGTCATTTTCAAGATCGAGCGGATCGATTATGAATAAGTCTGATCAAGATCCAGAAGATACCGTACTGAGAATTATACTGCGAAAGGAATAAAGGAAAATGCTCGAAATAGGAACAATGGCACCGGATTTTACGCTGCCGGATCAAAACGGAGAAAACCGGAGCCTTTCAGATTATCGTGGACAGAAAGTGATCCTGTACTTCTATCCGAAAGATATGACATCAGGCTGCACGAAGCAGGCCTGTGCTTTTGGAGAACTATATCCCCAGTTCAGAGAAAAAGGCGCCATCGTACTTGGCGTCAGCAAGGATAGTGTCTCATCTCACAAAAAGTTCGAGGAAAAGTACGGACTGCCGTTTACGCTTCTTTCGGACACAGAAAAAACCGTGATCCAGGCCTATGATGTCTGGAAAGAGAAAAAGAACTATGGAAAAGTCTCCATGGGAGTTGTCCGAACCACTTACCTGATCGATGAAAACGGAATGATCGTCAAAGCCTTCGATAAGGTCAAAGCAGCGGATAATCCCGCACAGATGCTGGGAGAACTGTAAAAAAGAACACTATGGGCAGTCAGATTATTTTGTTAAACGGGCCTTCCAGCAGTGGAAAATCAACTCTGTCAAAAACGCTGCAGGCACTGATATGGGAAAAGATGTCATTACATTATGAAGTGGTTTCGATCGATGATTTCATGAAAACGGATCCGATGGAAACCATCTATTAGGATGATGTTTTTGAGATCTCCGGTGATCTTTGTGATCATGTGCTGGAGCGGATGAAAGAAAGTTCGGGTGTGATCATAGACCATGTCATCACCAGCGAGAGGATTTATCAGCAGCTGAAAAATGTCATGGAAGACTATACACTTTTTGAGGTGCATGTCGACTGTTCTTTGGAGATCCTGAAGAAGAGAGAACAGGAGCGAAAAGACAGATGTCCGGGATCGGCCGAAGCCTCAGCAACCTATCTGTTTCCTAAAGATGGTTATGATCTGACAGTCGACAGCGGACTTCAGTCATCGGAAGAAAACGCCAGGATTATTTTTGAGGCACTGTTCAAAGACTGTGTTTGATAATGGTGATCGCAAACATGAAATTCGCCGAGTTTTGTGGTAAACTGGAAAAAAACCAAATAAGGGGTGAATGATATATGGACTGGATGAAAATGGTCATGAATGCGGGAGAGAAACTCAACCACAGGAATGAAATCACCGACCCTGCTGAGATAAGGGAAATCCTTGAAGTCCTGAACGAAGGTCTGGAAAAGAAAATGCCGAAAGCAGCAAGGCATCTGGCCCGGTGCTATGAGCATGGATTCGGTGTGGAGAAAAACTTTCCAAAAGCCTGGGAATTATACCGCCTCAGTGCAGATGCAAACGATATCTCCAGTGCTTATTATGTGGGATATCTCATGAAATACGGACCTGAATACCCATGATCATTTTGACCATACGGCGAATAATGCCTATTTCGACAGGGCATATATGACAGAAATGACTGCAAAATATGCCGGACAGCCGTTCAAAAGTTTTTCCGGCATTGATTTCTTTGAAGACGTTGTAGACAGAAGAATCGTCCATGAGGGCGATGTCCTGACGGTAGGCGATAAACATATCGAAGTGTGGGAGATAGCGGATCATGCACCGGGCTCTGCCATGTTCCTGGTCCGGGAAGACCGGCTGCTTCTGACAGGCGATGAGATTTTTGGCTTTCCGAAAAAGATGTTAAAGGGAAGTCTGCAAGACTGGTGTCGGAACATGAAGAAACTGGCATCTCTTCTGGATCGGGTGGATCTTATCTACGGCGGCAATGGAAAACTTGAAAAGGAATATGTAAGGAACTTTATCCGCTGTTCGGAGTATGCATTCTCGCATCAGGAGGAGGCCGAGTATCTGCCGGAAGATGAAGGCATGAAGAACAGTGGCCCGGAAAGAAGTGCAGACGGGAAGATCATCTATGACAGAAAACAACCTCATTTTGGAGACAGAACCGTGTACGAGAAAGAGGATGTACCGGACATGAATGGGAGAAAGAAAATCATCCAGTATGCCGGAGTGACTTTGATTTTCCAAGAAGAGTGAATGGAGGTTGCGTTATTGAGCTGCATTGATGAGCTGAACAAAGACTATCCTATCCGAAATTCAAAAGAGCAGAAGTCGTGCTTTCGGGCCTATGCTATAGAGCAGGCTGAGCGATCCGGTTATGACGCACAGGAGGAAGACTCTGTGTGTCAGCAGTTAAAGAAAGCAATGGGTGAGACTGTCGATAAGCTTACAGGCGCATTTGTTCGGATGATTGATGAATAAATAAAGAAGGGATCCTAAAGACATGACTTTATCTTTACTCACTTTTTCTTTTATGGGAGAAGTGCTAACCCGTCAGATGAACGCAGAAAAGCTGTGTGAGATCGCGAAGGAAAACAAGATCGAATCCCTGGATATGATGACCAAGGAGATTCATCTTTATAAGGCCAAGGCGCTGAAGAAAGCTTTCGAAAAAACCGGTGTCTACTGCGGATGCGTGACGGCATTGCTGCCCTTTTATCAGGGAGTAGAAAAGTTTCCGACAGAACTGGAAGAGGCTTTCAAGGTATGTGAAGAAATCGGATCAGACAAGTTGATGATCATACCTGGATATATGGACCAAAAAGCCTGCAGCAAACTGCGGCCTCAGGAAAAACTGCGCCGTGCGATCGAACTTTATACGCTTGCGGTGGAACGAGGAAAGGAACATGGTATAGAGATCCTCTTTGAGGACACGCCTCAGCCGCACAAACCTCTTTCCAGTGCCGTCGACTGCCGAGCCATTCTGGATGCAGTGCCGGGGTTGGGATTTGTGCTGGATACCGCCAATTTCCAGTCAGCGGAAAAGGAATGCAATCTGATGGCAGAATATGAACTTTTAAAGGATCGCATTCGCCGTGTTCATCTGAAAGATATCGCGCGCGGAAACTTTCGTCATGGGGAAGGCTGCGTCAACGGGGAAAGCATCATTTGTGTTACAACCGGTTCCGGCATCGTACCGCTGAGGCAGTTTGTGGAAAAGCTGAAAGCGGATGGGTATGACGGCACCTTATGTGTGGAATACACGGCAAGAGCTCAGGTGCACGGCATGGATCACAGTCGGTACCTGGATACCTATGTTCGGAATATCCGTGCCTATTGGGAGGGAGAAGAGCTCCATCCGCCCTATGCACAGATTGCCGGTCTGAGTAAACCTGTTTCCCGCGTTTTTCTGGGGACAGCGATTCTTCCTATGCTGATGGGCAAAGATGTCAATGGTCTGCTGGATGCAGCAATGGCGCTTGGCATCAATGCCTTTGACTGTGCCAGAGGATACGGCATGGCGGAGAAAAGTCTGGGCAAGTGGATCCGGGAACGCAACAATCGGGAACGCATCATAGTGCTGAGTAAATGCGGCAATGTAAATATAAAAGGGGAAGTCTGTGTCAATCGTAAAGTGATCCTTTCGGAACTTAACAAGAGCCTGAAAGCCCTGGGCGTTGATTATATTGATATCTATCTGCTGCACCGTGACGATCCAAACGTTCCGGTATCGGAAGTGATCGATACACTGAACGAGTGCAAAAAAGCCGGAAAGATCCGCGTGTTCGGTGTGTCCAACTGGACGCATGAACGGATCGCTGAGGCGAATGCCTACGCAAAGAGCAAGGGATTGGACGGATTCGCCGTATCCAGCCCGAATTACGGTCTTGCCCGACAGATCGATGATCCCTGGGGCGGCGAGTGCGTTACCATTTCTGGACCGGAAAATGCCGATGCCCGCAGCTGGTATGCGGAACAGAAGATGCCGGTGATCGCTTATTCCAGTCTGGCAAGAGGATTTTTCAGCGGGAAATTCAAGGCGTTTGATTATGAGGGTGCGAAGAAAGTGCTGGATGATCCCGGACAAAAAGGATATCTCTGCGAAGAAAACATGCGCCGTCTTAATAACGCGGAAAAACTGGCTGAGAAATATCAGACATCTGTGACGGATATTGCACTTCGTTATCTTTTCGGCAGTGATATGAATATGTTTGCTGTGATGAGTTCGGCAAATCCGAAGCATCTTCCCGGCAATGTTTCGGCTGCCAATCATCCGCTGACGAAAGAAGATATCGCATTCCTGGAAACAGAATGAAATGAGAAGGAAAAACCAGAAAGAAATCAGACCGGACCTGTAGCAAGCCCCGGATCAGGTCAAGGAGTTCGAAAATCAAGTCTCTAAAAAGCAATACTTTAACTCGAGCCAGAAACGTTTCGACAACAGCATCGATGTACTGGCTGTCGCAAACGAGCATGTGCCGGGACTCAAACCGTACGCGAAAGAGATCGTGGACCGCACGAATACGGTCAGAAAAGCAAGGCCGGAAAGCAAGAGCTATGTAGACTTGTCCCAATATGGTACCCAACGTGCGCGGGCGAACGCGCCTGTCAATGCTGGTATCCACGCCGTGAAAGATATTGAGGGACCTACGCCTCCGAAGATCGGCCTGTAAACCCTTCTGAAGATCGATCCTTCGTCATTTTTTTCTTAAAAAGAGTGGTCTTTATCCATGATTAAGGACCACTCTTTTCATAACTTCAGAGCAAATCTGTTTCATCTTTTGCTGATTTGAGCTATAATAAATCATCAGGTTGAGGGGGCTGCAATGGAAACTGTTTTTGTCTATACAAGAATTGCCCAGTATCATGAGACCGATCAGATGGGAATCATCCATCATGCCAATTATGTCAAGTGGATGGAAGAAGCCAGGGTTGCTTTTCTGGATGAGATCGGCTGGAGCTATAAGCGGATCGAAGAGGAAGGGATCGTCTCTCCGGTAGTCGGTATCAGTCTGGAGTACAAAAAACCTGTCGAGTTTTCGGATCAGGTAGAGATCCGGCTTTCTATATCCAAATATTCCGGCACAGTACTGGAACTTGGATATGAGTTCTTCAATGTGACCAAAGGGGAGATCTGTACGCACGGATCCTCCAGACATGCCTTTATGAAAGACGGCAGAATCACTTCTCTGAAGCGGGTATTGCCGGAAATGGATGAGATACTGCGGGCAAGACCCATCGGAGGTATATAGAAAGCGGAGGAAGAAACATGAAGAAGAGGTACGCATCTCTGCTGCTGGTATTTGTCCTGCTCGCTGCCCTTCTTGGCAGATGCTTCCCCGCAGGAGATCATAGACGATTATATGATCACCTACGATAATTATTTTCATGTGACCAAGGAAAAGAATCCGGATAAATACACTGCGATCAAGGGCAATGTGGATGATTTTCTGTATTGTATGTGCAATACGAAAAAAGGAACGGATCTGAACACTTTAGACCTGAAGAAAGGAGCGGAAAACTATCTTCGAAAAGGCGGCCTCAGTGATGAACAGATCGCAAAGATCGAAGCATATCTTTCCGGGAGGTAGTCCTATGAGTACCAGAATTATCGTAACCGGTTCCCATAGTGAGGAGAGCTGCGGTGAGGGGATCAGCATATGAGTTCTATTCTGATTAAAGATACAACCAGGGAAGAGCGAGAACGGATCGTAGCAGAATCGATCGGGAATATCAGCGGATTATGTGATGGCTGCTCAGCCGGTCTTGCGGAGATGTACCAGGATT
>JAFOIR010000102.1 GCA_017420625.1 Bacillota bacterium | reverse complement strand
TATTTCAAAGGCCAGTCGGAAGATATCGAAGTCGAATGCGCCATTCAGTATACGGATGATTTCCATGAAAATGCGCTGGGCTTCTGCAATACGATCTACAACTCGGAAGGCGGCACGCATCTGACCGGATTCAAGACAGCGCTGACTACCATTCTGAATGGTTATGCCCGTACGATCGGTGTTCTGAAGGACAAGGATGAAAACTTCTCCGGTACGGATGTGCGGACTGGACTGACGGCTATCGTATCCATCAAACACCCGGATCCGCGTTTTGAAGGCCAGACCAAGACCAAGCTGGATAACCCGGATGCATCCAAAGCGGTTGCCAAAGTCACCTCAGAACAGCTGGAGCTGTATTTCGACCGGAACCTGGATACATTAAAAACCGTTCTCGGCCAGGCTGAAAAAGCTGCGAAGATAAGAAAGTCCGAGGAAAAATCCAGACAGAATCTGCTCACCAAAAAGAAGTTCTCCTTTGACTCGAATGGTAAGCTTGCAAACTGCGAGTCGAAAGATCCGAAAGAATGCGAGATCTTTATCGTGGAAGGAAACTCCGCCGGCGGATCTGCCAAAACGGCGAGAGACCGGTATTATCAGGCGATCCTGCCGATCCGAGGAAAGATCCTGAACGTGGAAAAAGCTTCCATGGACAAGATCCTGGCGAATGAAGAGATCCGCACGATCATCTATGCATTCGGCTGCGGATTTTCCGAAGGGTATGGAAATGACTTCGATATTGCAAAGCTGCGATACAACAAGATCATTATCGCGACCGATGCCGATATCGACGGCTGTCATATTGATACGCTGGTGCTGACGCTGTTCTATCGGCTGATGCCTGAGCTGATCTATGAGGGACATGTCTATATTGCCATGCCGCCGCTCTATAAAGCCATTCCATCGAGAGGCGGAAAAGAGAAAGAAGAATACCTCTACGATGACGTCGCATTGATGCAGTACAGAAAGAAACATAAAGAAGGATCCTTTAAGCTCCAGCGCTACAAAGGACTCGGTGAAATGGATGCCGAACAGCTTTGGGAGACGACGATGAACCCGCAGACAAGACAACTTAAGCGAGTCAGTATCGACGATGCGGCGATGGCGGCGGAGACCACTGCCATGCTCATGGGCACCGACGTGCCGATCCGTAAGGAATTCATCTATAAAAACGCGAATCTCGCCGAACTGGATCTGTAAGGACAGGATAAAGATATGCCAAGAAAACGAACGAAAGGGCACACACAGGAAGCCCTGGAATTTCTGGAAGAAAAAATCATTGACGTCGAATACTCCGATGTCATGCGCAAGAGCTACATCGACTATTCGATGAGCGTCATCACTTCGCGCGCACTGCCGGATGTGCGGGACGGCCTGAAACCGGTTCAGCGCCGTATTCTGTATGATATGGCCGAACTCGGCGTCACATCGGACAAGCCATACCGAAAGGTTGCCCGTATCGTGGGCGATACGATGGGTAAATATCATCCGCACGGCGACTCCTCGATCGGTGAAGCCATCGTGGTCATGGCACAGGACTGGAAGAAGATGGCACCAATGGTCGACGGACACGGCAACTTCGGTTCGATCGAGGGTGATGAAGCCGCAGCATCGCGTTATATCGAATGCCGTATGACCGATTACAGCGAGAACGTGCTGCTGGCCGATCTTCGTGAAAATACAGTTGATTTCATGCCGAACTATGATGAGCAGGAAAAGGAGCCGGTGATCCTCCCGTGCAAACTGCCGAATCTTCTGATCAACGGATCAGAGGGTATTGCCGTTGGTATGGCAACCAACATTCCCACCCACAACGTCGGCGAGACGATCGATGCGGCCATTTATTATCTGGATCATCCGGACGCCACAAGTGAAGAACTCGTGCAGTTTATTCCCGGCCCGGACTTTCCGACCGGAGGCATCATTGCCAATAAGGATGCACTGAAGACGATCTATGAGACCGGAACCGGTAAGATCCGTGTTCGGGGAAAAGTCAGTATCGAGTCGGAGAAGGGCAAGGACCGGATCGTCGTTTCCGAGATCCCCTATACCATGATCGGCGACGGGATCGGCAAGTTTCTTCAGTCGGTGGCAGATCTCGTGGAGAACAAGACGCTCGCAGACATCACGGATATTTCGAATCAGTCCAGCAAGGAAGGCATCCGGATCGTTTTCGATCTGAAAAAAGGTGCAGACGCACAGAATATCATCAACATTCTGTATAAGAAAACCAAGCTGGAAGATACCTACGGATACAATCTCCTGGCCATTTCGAACGGCAGGCCGGAGACGATGAGTTTATCCGCTGTCTATGCAGACTATGCCGATTTCCAGTATGAGATCTATTCCCGCAAGTTCCAGAATCTGCTTCGCAAGGCAGCAAGACGCAAGGAGATCGACGAAGGCCTCATTACCGCGATCGATGTAATCGATGCCGTGGTCGAAGTCATCCGTGGTTCCAAAACGGTCGCCCAGGCCAGAACCTGTCTGATGACCGGTGATACTTCAGGCATCATTTTCAAGACAGGAAAATCCATGAAACAGGCACAAAAGTTCTGCTTTACCGAACTGCAGACAGATGCCATCATGGAACTAAGACTGCAGCGTCTGGTCGGACTTGAGCTGGATGTACTGACCGAGGATTACCGGAAGATCACCCGGAATATGGCAAGGTATGAGAAGCTGCTGGATTCGAATGCCGAGATGACGAAAGAGATCAAGAAGGGTCTTCTGGAACTGAAGGAGAAATATAATCGTCCCCGCCGGACCGAGATCATCGAGGCCGGAGAGATTGTCATCGAGGAAAAACCGGAAGAGATCCTGCCGGTGGTCGTGCTGGCCGACCGGTTCCACTATATTCGTGCGATCGATCCTTCGGTCTATGAGAAGAACCGTGAAACGATCGATGCGGAGAACAAGTATATCATCCTGGCTTCGACGGACCAGAAACTGATCCTGTTCACGGATAAGGGCAAGGCCTATACGCTGAAGGTGAAGGATATCCCCTATGGACGTTTGAGAGATAAGGGTGTACCCGTCGACAACATCACCTCCTACGACAGCAAAGTGGAGAATATCGTATCGATCCTGCTGCTGATGCCGCTGGAAGAGTGGATCTTCGTTTCCTCCGACGGATATGTCAAGCGGGTCGATTCCGGCGAGTTCGATGTGACCAGAAAAGCGGTCGATGCGACCAAGCTTGCCCAGGATCAAACTTTGGTGGCCGTAACGCCGTTTACCGGTGAGAATATCGCTCTGGAGAGTGAGAAAGGCTATTCCATCTGCTTCAAACAGGAAGAGATCCCGCATCAGGGCAAGACAGCGAGAGGCGCGATCGGTATGCATCTTAGCCAGGGAGACAGGATCAGGCTGATCGATATGGCCAGCTCCATCCGTGCCAGTAAGCGCGGAGGCAAAGGAAAGAAAAGGTAAAAACGATGAATGTAGCGGTATATATGGGATCAACACCGGGATCTGATGCGGTCTATGTCCAGAAAGCACGTGAACTTGGACAGTGGATGGGAAAGAACGGACATACACTTGTCTACGGTGGTTCGAAGACCGGCCTGATGGGAGCAGTGGCAGAAGGTGTTCACGAGACCGGCGGAACGATCATTGGGATCGTCCCGGATGTACCGGTCATTCAAGCAAGGACTTATCCATACATTACAAAGCTCATACAGACGAAGACGATGGCTGAACGCAAAAGCGAGATGATCAGACGGGCGGATGGGTTTATTGCACTGCCTGGCGGGATCGGAACGCTGGATGAGATCACGGAGATCCTGTCCCTTTACTCTCTGAAGATCGTGACCGGACCGGTCATCTTCTATAATATGAACGGTTACTATGAACCGATGAAAGCGGT
>JAFOIR010000101.1 GCA_017420625.1 Bacillota bacterium | reverse complement strand
TTTTGGAGGTGCTGCTATGCAATATAAATCTACTGCCCCCTGCCAGGTCAGGGAGTCCCTGATCTCTTCGATCAACTCGCTCTTCGCTTGTAAAAAAACGTCATTTACATCCCCGGATACTGCTTTTTCCAGGACAAGAAAAATATCTCTTGTTCAGACTATGCTCTTTGTTATGACTGCCGGATCTAAAACTGTTGATGACGAACTGGTTGATTTCTTTAGTGAAGGATCATTACCCACAGCTTCTGCAATGATCCAACGCCGTAATCAATTGAAACCAGAAGCTTTTCGTGAGCTTTTTCTGCATTTTACCCAAAAAGCACAGATTTTAAAGACTTTTAGAGGATATCAGCTTATTGGAGCAGATGGTTCCCGCGTCAATCTTCCTTATAATCCTTCTGATGCGTTCAGTCATATCAATTGTATTAAGGGGCGTAGAGGCATAAACCAGATACACCTGAATACCTTTTATGACCTCTTAAATGACATTTTTCTGGATGCCGAGCTTCAGGGTATACGGGAAATGGACGAAAAAGGTGCCTTCTGCAGACTGCTTGGCAGACAAAAGGATTCTGGCAGAAAGCAGATCTTTATAGCCGACAGAGGCTATGCTTCTTATAACATCTTTGGTCATGCTATCCACAATGAACAGCTTTTCCTGATCCGTGTTCCGGCGGCTTTTGCAGGATCCATGTATAAAGGGCCGAAACACTGGCTGGAGAAGGAGACTGAAGACGAAAGCATAACGGTTCATATCGGACGCAGAAGGACGAAAAAGAATGCTCAGCTGCAGAATTATCATTGTTTATCAACATCCCGGCACTACGATTTTATTGAGCCCGGATCAGATAATGCAGATGCATTGCAGTTTCGTGTCCTGAAATTTCCTATTGGAGAAGATTCTTATGAGTATATTGTGACAAATCTTCCAAAGTATGCTTTTCCTCTGCAGACGATCAAAGAGCTCTACAACCTCCGGTGGAATCATGAGGTGGCATACCGATATCTGAAATATGCAGGAAACATGGTCCATATCCACTCCCTGAAAAGAGATTTCCTCTTTCAGGAGATCTATGCCAAGCTGACTTTATATAATTTTTCATCATTTGTTGCATCCGCTGTCGGGGATATTAAGAAAAAAACAGAAAAATACACCTATGTACTGAACCATACCCAGGCACAGAAGAATTGTATACTCTTTTTAAAAGGCAGGATAGAAGATCTGACAAGTATGATCTGTAGATACCTGGTACCAGTCCGACCGGGCCGTAAATTCAAAAGGAACCTACGGCGCCAGTCGGCTGATACACTAAACTACAGATAAACTCAAAACAATAAAACACCTTTCAGTAGGCAGTCTCCCCAGACTGTCTGTTTGCCTTTTCCAAAAATAAAAATTTCTGGCCGTAAACCCGAGAACTGGCTGTGTTCCGTTTGAATTTACCTTACCCTGAATAATACACTATTATTTTCTGTTTTCATACCTTAATGTCATTGGAACCGTCCCCTTGACAACCTTTTTTATGCTGCGAGCTCTTTTCCATACTGGGTACGGTAGAGCTCGCTGTAGATGCTGTCGTTTCCGAGAAGCTCGGCGTGGGTCCCCTGTTCGACAATGCGCCCGCCCTTGACGACGAGGATTTTGTCGGCGGCAAGGATGGTGGAAAGCCGGTGGGCGATCAGGATGCTGGTCCTGGTGCGGATCAGCGGATCGATGGCTTTCTGGATCGAGGCCTCCGAGATGGAATCCAGGGCGGAGGTCGCCTCATCAAAAATGAGGAGAGCCGGATCCTTGAGAAGGACGCGGGCGATGGAAATGCGCTGGCGCTCGCCGCCCGAGAGCTTGAGTCCGCGGTTGCCGACAAGGGTATCGAACCCCTGCGGGAGGGAGGAAATCATCTCGTAGATGTTTGCCTTTTTGCAGGCTTCAATGAGTTCCTCTTCAGATGCATCGGGCTTTGCGTAGAGCAGGTTGTCCCGAAGCGAACCGTTGAAGAGGTAGGTGTCCTGTGTCACGATGCCTATATTAGCGCGCAGCCAGGACAGATCCAACCGGCGCACGTCGATGCCGTCCACGCAGACGCTCCCGCCAAGGACGTCATACAGGCGGGGGATCAGGCTGACAATGGTGCTCTTTCCGGCGCCGGAGGGGCCGACGATCGCGATGCTCTTTCCGGGCTCCAGCGAGAAGCTGACATCGTGGAGGATGAGATCGTTTTCCGGATTTTGCGAAGAGCCGGCGGGGCCGCAGGGATTTTCCTGTCCGGCCTTGTTTTTATTACCGGCGTCCTCTTTTTTCTCATAGGCAAAATCCACATGGGAGAAGGTGACAGCACCTGTTGCTTTTTCGGGAATGATGGCATCGTCAGGGGATTCGATCTCGACGGGCATGTCGAGATAATTGAAAATTCTGGTGAAAAGAGCCATGGCCCGGATCCAGTCGACCTGGATGTTCAGGAGCTGGTTGACGGGTCCGTACATTCTGGAGAGCAGGGTGACGAGCACGGTGATATCACCGACCGTGAGATCGCTCCCGCCGCGGATCATGAGGATCCCGCCGGCCAGATAGAGCAGCATGGGCCCCACGCTGGCGAAGGTGCTGATGGCGACCCTGAACCAACGCCCTGCCATCCGCTCGCGGATGTGATAGGAGATCATCTCTCTGTTTTCGCGCTCATAGCGGTCATATTCATAGTCTTCTCGCCCGAAGAGCTTGACCAGGAGCTGGCCGCTGACGGACATTGTCTCACCCAGGATCCCGTTGATACGGTCATTGCAGGCCTGTGCCT
>JAFOIR010000100.1 GCA_017420625.1 Bacillota bacterium | reverse complement strand
TTGAGGGGTTCAGGCATATCAATCTTGTAAAGATCGGTAGGATTCCACACCTCGCCTGTAGACAGCATTTGATAGGCGGCAGTAAGGATCATCCTGGCGATCGCAATGATGGCGCGTTTCTTACCACGACGTTTCATGATGCGCTCATATTTGGCTTTGTAGTAAGGAGACTTGTCTGATTTCACGGCTGCATAGGCAACTTGTACCAATGCAGGTTTGAGGTAGACACCGGCACGTGTGATCCGAACAGATTTCTTCTTACCAGCTGACTCATTATTACCCGGAGTCAGGCCAGCCCAGCAACATAAACGCTTGGAATTGGAAAACTGTGTCATATCCGTGCCAATCTCGGAGATTATAGTTATCGCACTGTTGCGATCAACTCCGGGAATGGTACACAGTAACTTGACAGCATTATCATAAGGTTCGACCAACGAATTAATCATTGAGTCTATATCGGAGATTGTTGATGTGATATAATCCATGTGTGCGTGGACAAGACGCATGCGATATTTCTGGGAATCAGTCATCTGATAACCTTCGATGGATTCAATGACACTCTCGGACTTCTTCTTGAGTGAACGAAGTAGTCTGGAGGATATTTCTTCGTGGTTGATGGAATTGTCGGACTGTTCGAGGAGGTAATCGATCACAGAGGTGGCTGATTTCCCGAAAATATCGGAAACAACCGAATCCAATGCGACATTACAGACAGTAAGCGCATTTTGAAATCGATTCTTCTCGCTACTTCTGCAGGAAGTCAGTTTATACCGGTATCTCGTGAACTCCCTGAGGATACGGATCTCTTTACACGGTATATAGCTTCCGGGCACAAGCCCAAGTCTGAACAGATCCCCAATCCACTTGGAATCCTTGGTGTCATCCTTGTTCCCTTTGACAGCCTTAACCCATTTGGGGTTGGCGATGGTGACGTTGATCTCGTCTTCCAAAAGGTTGAACACAGGTACCCAGTATTTACCGGTAGATTCCATGCAGATATCACGACAGGAATTGTCCAACAGCCATTTCTTAAACTCAAGAATGGAATTGTTAAAGGTGGAGAAGCGCTTCTTTTGATAGGAAGGCTGAACTCCGGAAGTGGTTTTGATGATTGTGGCAACGAGAAAAGACTTGTGAACATCGACGCCACAGCAGGTCTGATAAACAACTTTCATGGGCAACGCTCCTTTCTAAAAAGTGAGAGAAGCCATTGACTGTTCCACCACACATTTAACAAGAGTTAAAACAATTCTTAGTGTACGGTCTGATAGAGCCACTTATTTGTGCTTGGAAGGTGGAACTTACACTGATTAATATGCTGTCTAAAACGAGAGAGTTTTTACGACTCACCTCCCCGTGCTTTGTAGTATAGCTTCTCGCTTTTATTATAGGCACAGCGTGGAAGGCAGTCGATACTTTCATCACTATTTGTGCCGCCAGCCGAAGGCGGCGGAATGGAAATTAATATGGATATGAATCTGATCAAACATGGAACCGAAGGCGAACTGCATCTGATCGGATACATCGATGCAACGAATTCACAGGAAGTTGAAAATATCCTGGTTTCTCTGGTTCCCCAGTTCGAGACACTTGTCCTGGATATGGGAAAACTGGAATATGTTTCCAGTGCCGGTCTTCGTGCCTTCCGACATGTATATATGGATATGCGCCAGAAGCATGGTGTTCTGATTGCAAGAAATGTCAGCAAAGCGGTAATGGAAGTTTTTGAGATTACCGGATTTACCAGGCTATTCAAGTTTGAATAATCACCAGGGAGAGAAAAAACGACTTTGACAGAAAATCAGAAAAAATGGAAAAAGTTTATTGAAGAAAAGCTGAAGAAAGCTCGGATGGGCAAGATCATGCGGAAGAATTCCGAAATCCTGGCCATGATGATCGCTGCTACCGTTAAAATGTATACGGATGTCGGCTTTAATCTCTCCAACATGGCTGAATCTATCAAAGATATCATGGATGATCCTGTCTTTCAGCGGATCGCCAGTGATCCGAGAGCGGTTGCCGAGTATCTGCAGAGCCCGGGAACTGTCATTAAGGCATCTCATAAGATGAAGCATCTGTTCCTGGAAAGTATGGAAAACTCTGAGCAGTTCGTCGAGAGTCTGAAGAATGGATCAGAAGAACCTACTTCGGAAGAGAATTCGGAATATATAACGATAGCGGATGGCTCTACGTGGAAAATGGAAACTTCCGAGAATCTTGGCGAATGGGTCAATGTTTCCAAAGTGGGGAAAAACCAGGATCCTCCGGTACAAAAGAAGGAAAAAGCTGAGAAAGAGGACGCTGAGCCAAAGGAAGGAAAAGTCGAAAAAGAGCTTACGATGGAGGAATGGGCACTCACGCTCTAAAAGGTGATCTGCGGGTATTTTCCAAAAGGCCGATAGGATCCGAAAGGCTGATCAAAGCTGACTTTGTAAAGGGCTACGCCGACAGGACCGCAGGGACGCCTGAGGTCCATCAGATGGATTCGGCCGTCAGGCAGATTGTCAAAGGGAATCTCCCGACCAGTTGAAAGCTCGATGATTGAAGAGGCAGGTATATCGAAACCGGCAAGGAACATGTCGCCATTTGGCGGTGTGATCCAGTTCCAGAGATATACCGCCTTTTTATTTTGTGCACAGGTCATTCCTGTGATCCCGTTGCCTCCTCTGAACCAGGAGGCTCCAAGCGGGTTTTTCAGGAGCGGTCCGTAGACAGCTTCCCCGTTTGTTCTTAACCATTCTCCAACCTGTCTGAGAGGCATGACTGCGTCTTTAGGAACAGAACCGTCCGGCGCAGGACCGATGTTGAGAAGCAGATTTCCGCCGTTTCGGCTGCAGGTGCAGAGCATTCTGAGGATCCTGGGAGCATTGTAGGCATAGACTGCAGATTGTTCCTCGTCCAGATAGCCCCAGGAAATATCGTTGAAGGTCATACAGGCTTCCCAGTCTCGTTCCTGCGGGCGGATCTGGCCTTCCGGTGTTCCGAAATCTTCGGGAAGCCGACTGCGGTCATTGATGATGATCTCCGGCTGCAGAGCGCGCAGACGCTGATTGCGCATAAGAGAATCCCACTCTTCAGCATTCACCATGGGATCCGGTACATCATACCAGAGAATATCGATCTTGCCATACTGCGTAAGCAGCTCTGTATTCAGTGCTTCAATGTAGTCAAGGAATCGGCGGCGGGCTGACAGATCATCCGCACAGCGGGCACCATCCGGGTGATGCCAGTCCATAAGAGAACTGTAAAATCCGATCCATAAACCTTCCTCACGGCAAGCATCCACAAATTCACGAACGATATCTCTGTGGGGACCGTAATTGACGCTGTTGTAGGGATTGACAGCAGAATCCCAGAGAGAAAAGCCCTCATGATGCCGTGTAGTCAGAACGGCATATTTCATTCCGGCCTGTTTCGCAAGACGTACCCATTCACGGCAGCAGCCCTCTTTGGGATGGAAGCAGTCAGCAGCTTTCTCATAATCTTTGACATCGATCCCTTCCATCGACATGGCCCATTCGTGTCTTCCGATCACTGAGTAAAGACCATAGTGAATAAACATGCCAAACCGGGCCTTTCTCCACCATGCCATCCGTTGATCTCTGGTCCTCGCGATTTGATCTTCATAAGCGGTCAGATTCTGAGTGTAGGCAGACATTGCAGCACTCCTCCCGGAAATATGTTATTTGATTGCATTTCTATTATATCATATCGGTATAATCCTGCCAAAAAAAAGAAAAAGTTTTGTTCAATGTTGACAAGAAAGACCTGCTGTCATATAATTAATACACATAAGTTGTGAAAAATATACCATCTGCATTCCTTTTCATGAGCAGATTGCACATAGAAAGGAGGATGCCTGTGGCTTTTTTCGTTGAGGAAACCTGTAGGTTGATGGTATGTATAACTTTATTGTGGAAGGAGAGGATTAAACATGAGTACTGCTGTCGTTCCAAAGAAGAAAATGTCGAAGCAGCGTAAACTGATGCTCCTCAAGGACAACCTTGAGTTGTATTCATTGTTTATCCCGGCTTTTGTTGTCATTGCGATCTATTGCTACGCCCCGCTTTTTGGCTATGTGATTGCATTCCAGGACTATATGCCGGGTGCCAGTTTCTTCGGCAAAGATATCAAATGGGTCGGCTTTAAACACTTCATAGACTTCTATGAAGGACCGTTCTTCAAACGTCTGATGGTCAATACCATCTGGCTGAGTTTCCTGAACCTGGTCTGGGGTTTCTGGGTACCGATCGTATTCGCCCTTCTTCTGAACGAAGTCAACATCATGGGATACAAGAAGTTCATTCAGACTGCATCCTATCTGCCGTACTTCATCTCCATGGTTGTTATGTGCGGTATGTTGATTTCCTTCCTGAACCCCAATGGTCTGATCAATAAGATGATCGTCGCCCTTGGCGGTGAAGCGAAAGCCTGGAGGAACATGCCCGATGTCTTCCCGGAGATATACGTTCTTTCCAATATCTGGAAAGGATTCGGATTCAACTCCATTCTGTATATTTCCGTTATCACGTCGATCGATACGTCTATGTATGAGTCTGCCCGCCTTGATGGTGCAAACCGTTTCCAGCAGGCCATTCATATCACGATTCCGAGTATCGTTCCGACCATTGCGATCATGCTGATCATGGCAGTCGGTTCTCTGCTGAATGCCAATACGGACTTCATCCTGCTGATGTATGTGCCTGCAACCTATTCAAAGGCTGATGTTATCGGTACTTACATCTACCGTCAGCTGACTCAGGCAGCCGGTAAGAGCTTCAGTTTCACTACCGCTGTCGGTCTGATCCAGTCTGTTATCAACTTCCTGCTGGTGGTTATCACCAACGCGATCTCCGATAAGCTGACCGGTGCCGGTCTGTTCTAAGGAAGGAGGAAGAAATCATGGCAAAAAATCCCAATAAGATCAAAAACGGATCCATGACAGCCACTGTGATCATTTACATCATTCTGGCAATCCTGGCATTGATCTGTATTTACCCGGTGTGGTATGTTATCATCATTTCCTTCAGCCGTCCGATCGCTGCCCGTACGTTGGATGTCTTCCTGATTCCGAAAGGATTCTATACCGGTTCCTATACGCAGCTATTCAAAGACAATCAGATGTGGGTCACCTATGGCAACACACTGATCTATGCTTCCGTCTGTGTGGTCGGTATGCTGATCACCTCTGCTATGGCAGCTTATCCGCTGACGTCTCCCTTCCTGTTTGCCAAGAAAGTATGGGTCTTCTTCATCCTGATCCCCATGTACTTCAGCGGCGGTCTGATTCCTCAGTTCATTATCATGTCAAAGCTGGGCATGTATAATACGAGATGGGCTATTCTGGTTCCCGGTGTCGTCAGTATGTGGTATATCATCCTTGTACGTACATACTTTGCTACGATCCCTGAAGACCTTCGTGAATCGGCCCGAATCGACGGCGCCAATAACTACCAGATTCTTTGGAATGTCTATATTCCGACATCCAAACCGATCATGGCTGTTATTGCGATCTATACGCTGGTTGCCCAGTGGAACTCCTGGTACGCAGCTTCCATTTACCTGATCGATCAGAGTCTGCAGCCACTGCAGCTATATCTGCGTCGTAAACTGGTACTGGCTGAAAAACTGCAGGCAGAAAATCAGCAGGGCGGCGGTACCGGCGATGGTCAGCAGCAGCTGGAACTTCAGCTTCTGTCTGCCGATCAGCTGAAGTATACCATGATCGTTTTCTCGACCCTTCCCATGATGCTGGCATACCCCTTCGCACAGAAGTACTTTGTTAAGGGCGTAATGGTCGGTTCTCTGAAAGGCTAATTGTCGAAATCTGCGGCCGACCATCGGTCGGTTCTCTGAAAGGCTAATTGTCGAAATCTGCGGCCGACCATCGGTCGGTTCTCTGAAAGGCTAAACAATCGGTTATTGATCTGTCAAGCATCAATGTGATTGGCGGTCTCTATCCGGTTTCGTGAACGATTCCACAGGGCAAAGCCCAAGGATCAGTAAACGAAACCACGGTAGAGACCGCTATTATGTTTTGTGCTCTTGACAGAAAGCATGAAAGAGTCTATACTTAGAATGCTCCGGGTAGCCCTATTCGGTACCATACAATAGGAAATTTCGAATCGTGTCAGGTCCGGAAGGAAGCAGCACTAAGAAAACCTTTCTATGTGATATGACCTGCCGGGTAGGTGTCTATCCGGAGTATTATTTAGTCAGCGGAGGAGGAGAAAATGGCTTATCTGGCACTCTATCGGAAACACCGTCCGAAGAACTTCGATGAGATCGTCGGACAGCGAGCAGTTGTCACTGCCTTGCAGAACCAGGTCAAATACGGTCAGATCGGACATGCCTATCTCTTCTGCGGAACAAGGGGAACCGGTAAGACTTCGACCGCCAAGGTTTTTGCACGCGCGGTCAACTGTCTTCATCCAATCAACGGAAATCCCTGCAATGAATGTGAACTGTGCAAAGAAGCAGAAAGCGGATTCAATGTCATCGAGATCGATGCTGCATCCAACAACGGCGTTGATAATATCCGTGATCTACGGGAAGAAGTGCAGTATACACCATCACAGGGACGATATAAAGTCTATATCATCGATGAAGTGCATATGCTCTCGACGGCTGCCTTTAATGCACTGCTGAAAACACTGGAAGAACCGCCTGAGCACGCAATCTTTATTCTGGCTACGACCGATCCGCAGAAAGTACTGCCAACGATCGTTTCGCGCTGCCAGCGCTATGATTTCAGAAGGATCACTTCGGAAGATATCACGATGCAGCTTAGGCGTGTCTGTCAGGCTGAATCCATTGAAGCAGAAGAGGCAGCTCTTGCCTATATTGCAGCGATTGCAGACGGCGGTATGAGGGATGCACTCAGTATTCTGGATCAATGCCATGCCTACTATATTGACCGAAAGATTACATTGGCCGATGTCGAGGAGGTTCTGGGAGCAGTCGATGACAGGATCTTTACCAGAATGACAGATGCCCTGATCCGACAGGATGTAGCCGATCTTCTTGATGGAGTTGCCAAGGTGTTTGACACCGGACGTGACGCACTGCAGTTTGTAACGAGCTGGAACGGATATCTGCGCAATCTTCTGATTATGAAAGTGCTGGGGACCAGACAGGCCGGAACAATCCTCAGTGTCCCGGCAGACACGCAGGAAAGACTGGCTGATCAGGCGGGGCAGGTAGGGAAAAATCAACTGACCGGCTGGATCGAACAACTGGCCAGATTGGAGATGCAGCTGAAAACTGCCAGCAGCCGCCGTATTCTGATCGAAGTAGCGGTGATTCGCTTGGGCTCCGGGACTATAGAGGATCCTGCAGCAGGCATCCCTCAGAGAACTCTGGAAAAGCCAGTACAGCAGCGAATGGCACCTGCATCGAACATCAATCCGCAGCCTGTACCAAAGACGCCTCCGGTAAGATCGGTTTCTGAGCCGGCCATGAAGCCCGTGCAGGATATTCCTGCAGGCGGAAACACGGATGTTCAGAAACTGATCGCTGCATGGCCAAGAATGCAGGATGAACTGCTTCGCCGCAGTCCGAACCTGATGGCGCTTAAGTATTCTCAGATGAAAGCAGGCGATGCGCCGGCAGAATTAGTGCTTGTCGCCAACATGCCGGTCTATTATAATCAGATCGAAGCCCATAAAGAGGAAATAGCATCCTTTATTCTGGAAAAGACAGGAACCCCATACATGCTGAGGGTAATGAAGTCGGACGGGTCCTCCGGAAGCAGTTGGGGAAAGAACGAGTTTAACCGAAATATTCATATGGATATCAACTATAAATAAGGAGATAAACAAAATGGCAAAACGTGGCGGTGGTTTTCAGGGAATGCCCGGAAACATGCAGAATATCATGAAACAGGCTCAGCGTCTTCAGCGCCAGATGGAAGAAGCACAGAAAGAACTGGAGACCATGGAATTTGAGGGAACTTCCGGAGGCGGAGTGGTAAAAATCACAGTCACCGGTCAGAAACAGGTCACTAAGGTAGAACTGCAGCCGGAAGCTGTCGATCCGGATGACATCGAAATGCTGCAGGATCTGATCCTTACGGCAACCAATGAAGCGCTGAAGAAAGTCGATGAATATTCCGAACAGAAGCTTGGCGGCGGAATGGGCGGATCTCTCGGCGGGATGAAGCTTCCGGGGATGTTCTGATGGATGAATTTTCCAGCCCGGTCATGAATCTCATCGGAGAGCTTTCCAGACTGCCCGGAATTGGACGAAAAAGCGCACAGCGACTGGCGCTTCATGTGATCCGTATGCCCAAAGAGCAGACAAAAGCACTCGCAGATGCGATCATCGAAGCGCGTGAAAAAGTGAAGTATTGTACATGCTGCTGCGGCCTTTCGGACGGAGAGCTGTGTGCTGTTTGTGCGGATCCTGCACGTGATCATTCCACGATCATGGTCGTTGAGGAGGACCGCGATAAAGCCGCCTATGAACGTACCCGTCAGTATAAAGGCGTATACCATATTCTGCAGGGTGTGATTTCTCCGTTGGGCGGTGTCGGCCCGGATGATCTGAGAATGCGTGAACTGATGGTGCGCCTTGGTGATGATAAGGTAAAAGAAGTTATCATCGCGACTAACCCGACAGTAGAAGGCGAGACGACAGCCATGTATTTATCCCGGCTGATTAAACCCCTTGGCATTAAGGTGACGCGCATTGCGAACGGCGTTCCGGTGGGCGGAGACCTCGAATATGTTGATGAAGTGACGCTGACACGTGCCCTGGAAGGCCGTACCGCTCTGTAAGAAGTAGTGGAAAAAACCCCGGATAAGTGATACAATATCCTTATTCTGGGGTATTCTTTTTTTGTGCAGAAAAACCGCATTTACGAGGCGATCTATAGATGAAAACGACCATAAAGCTACCGCTGAGAAAGGAAGCAGTAAGACTGCTTGTTCTGCTGCTCATTCTTTCACTTTCTCTGACCGGATGTGGAATCCTTCCCAAAGAGGAAGAACTTCCGACCGCACCGATTCTGACTGAGGGGCAGGTGGATGAGTATGTCCTGACTCCGGTATTCAGATCAGATATCGAAGTTGGGAGCAACATTCGTTGTACATATATTCCCTCCGAAGAAGAGCGACTTGGCTTTTCGGTGGGCGGGGAGACGATTTCGCATGTTTATGTAGCCATGGGTGATCATGTGATGCCCGGAGATCTTCTGATGGAACTGGACGTATCGTCTTTTGATGATCAGATCCGCGAGCAGCAGAATGACCTGGATAACATCAGCCTTGAACTTTATCATCTGTCGTCTTCCTGGAGTCTGGAACTGGAAGCCGCAAAGCTGGAAGATAGTTGGAACGCAGCACACGGAACCGCGACAGACAGGGAGAGTTCAGTCAACAGTCAGTTTGGCGCCAGACAGTCTCTTCTCTACAGCGAATATGAAGTCGCCAGTCTTCGGCTGGAAGAGCTTGAAAAACAGAAGGCGAAACGACAGATTTATGCATCCATCGAAGGCAATGTAACCTCGCTCTATGGCTTTGAGGATGGGGAAAGGTCAGTAAAAAACCGGACGGTCGTCGTGATCACCAATATGGAAGCTGCCTTGTTTGAAGTGTATTCCGGAAATCGTGATCTGATTCGTACCGGAGAAGAATATATGCTTGTATGTAATGAAAAGACCTACCCGGTCATTGCCAGGGCGGCCAGTGAACTGGATGTGGCAAATGTCAAAGAAGGACGGATGTATTTTCAGATGGAAATGCCTGATCCGGAGCTGTCTCAGGGAGATACCGGCATCGTTCGGATCACAACCTCGGAAAAACACAATGTCCTCTGCGTAGTGACCAGTGCAATCCAGGATCTGGGCGGACAGACGGTTGTCTATATTATCGATGACGAAGGTCTCAGGCAGGTACAGCCGGTGAAAGTGGGCATTTCCAACGATAAACTGACGGAGATTCTCGAAGGACTTTCCGAAGGGGATTCCGTGATCCTGAAATGAGCAAAGGAGAAACATGAAAAACAGGTTGATAAAAAAGGCAATCAGCCTTTGCGTGTCCGCCATGCTGGTGCTTTCTCTGCTCACAGGATGCACTGAAAAAAGCGGTACACCCGATGAGGTTCCGGTCCTGAAGGAACCAACGACCACCCAGACAGGTACCATTATGGTCGAAAAAAGAGAGATTCTGTCTGCTGAATATATAGATGTCATGGCTGTTCCGGTCTCTCAGAAACTTAATTTATCCGTTGGGGGAACGGTCACAAGCATCACGGTTGGGGTAGGAGATCTGGTGGAGGAAGGCCAGCTGCTGCTCGTACTGGACCAGAAGACATTGGAAGATGGGATAGAATCCAGAAAAGCGCAGTACAGTGCATTATCTTCGCAGTATTATTATAACGAGGTGGCAGGAGAATATGCAGTCAAAGCTGCTGCTGCACGTCATACAAGAGCAGCAGAAGATAAAGAGAAATCCGAAGAGAATCTGAAAAAGGCACAGGAAAACAAGGCAGCAGCAGAAACCGTCCTTGCCGAAGCTCAAAAGGCTGAAAGTGAACGTCAGGCTAAAGCGGCAGAAGCGGCGGCTGAAAGCGCTGCGATCGAAAAAAGCATCCTAGAGCAGGAAAATGCCTATGATGCAGCAGTCAAGACCAGTGAAACAGCAGTCACAGCTGCAAAGAATACACTGTCTGCAGCTGAAAACGAACTGGAAGCAGCACAGGAAGCACTGGCTTCAGCGAAGGCAGATGTTCCGGTGAAGGAAGCAGCCATGGTAAAGGCGGAAGAAGAACTGGAAAAAGCCAGAACCGCCTATGAGGAATGGATCGCTCAGCATCAACCGGAGGAATCTTCTGCAGGATCTGCGGATGAGAGTGACAGTTCTGAAAGCTCATCCGGCGAAGAGGAGAGCTCCGGTGGATCCAATGAATCTTCCGGCAGCGAATCTTCCGGCGAAAGCAGTACCAATTCTGATCCCGCCGGCAGTGAGAGTTCAGATGGGGAAGGCTTAGAAAGTTCTTCTGCAGATACCGGGGAATCCTCTGGGGAAGAATCCTCCGGCGGAGGATCTGAGACTGGTGATGAAGGCAATGCTTTGCAGGAAGAACTGAAAAAGAAAGAAGCTGCCTTCCAGAAAGCCAAGGATGAACTGGAAGCGGCACAAAGTGCTGTCACATCAGCAGAAAACCGGATCGAGACTGCCAAAACAGCGATTTCCGAAGCGAAAGAAGCGCTGACACAGGCTGAAGCGGATTATCAGAAAGCGGTTCTGGAACAGGAGAACGGTCTGGAGCTTCTGGCAGTACAAAAGGAACTGGTCGACAAGGAAAAAGAAACACGTGAAGCGGCGGATCAGGCAGCGGCGGAGCAGGCAGAAGCTCAGATCAAAGCCCTGGAAGACGCACTGGCTGCCGCAGAGAAACTGATCGAAACGGAAAACAAAAATA
>JAFOIR010000099.1 GCA_017420625.1 Bacillota bacterium | reverse complement strand
TCCATGATGGATTCTCTGAACTGTAAAAAACTGATCGGCAAAGCGATCTTCTCACATACGATCGGAGGATTGGTTGCCGGTATCGTTGCACACTGGCTTTTCGTACTGTTTAGTTCAATATAATGAGTAGAGGAGGAGTTGGATGAGGAGGACAGAACTGATTCTTCTGATTGTCCTGGTGATGCTTTTTTCAGCAGGATGTCAGAAAACAGACGGAATCGAAGACCGAGATAAAGAAATACAGAATGGTAAAAAGGAAACTGTGATCCCGGAGTTTTCGTCTGAATATCTAATTGGAATCGATTACGGCGGAGCTGGTTGGGGCGAGTATTTTGACTGTCTTAGTGCAGAGGTGATCATCTGTACCGATCACAGTGTTCAGATTTATATGCCTACGAAAGTTGAAAACCACTCAGTTATAGATAGAGGACTCATTGCTACGCTAAGTCTGACCGATGAACAGTATGAAAAAATCGAAAAATCGGTTGATCGGGAGAAACTGTTTACCCTTGATCCGGAACCGGATCAGAGTGTACTGGATGGTTATTCCCGGTATCTGATGCTGTATGATACAGATCAGCAGCTTCTTAAGCGATGCGGAGGATATATGCCTCAGAGCAAGGTCTTCAATCAGATGTACGGTGCTGTACATGCCAACATTCCGGAAGAAGTTGCACAAATCCGGGAAGAACAGATTGAAAAGCTTCGTGAATGGAGCAACCAACCCTGAACCCCAAAGGTTCGGGGTCTTTTTTTGTCACAATCCACTCATGACAAAAAAAGAAAACGGTGATATGATAGAAAAATGCATTGAAAAAGAGGTTGTTATTATGAGTTCAGAGGCAAGACCACAGAACAAAATGGGAACAGCAAAAATGCTTCCCCTGATTCTGTCTATGGCCCTTCCGGCCATGTTTTCTATGTTGATTCAGGCACTGTACAATGTCGTCGACAGCTATTATGTAGCAAAATTCAGTGATAAGGCTCTTTCAGCTGTATCACTGGCGATGCCGGTACAAAATCTGATGATTGCTTTTTCCGTCGGTACAGCTGTTGGTGTAACATCGCTGATTTCGCGCCGGCTTGGTGAAAAAAGGAGGGAAGAGGCAGGCTTTGCTGCGGTGCATGGGTTGATTCTGTGTGTGCTGACTTCGGCTGTCTTCGCCGTTTATGGCGGATTTTTCTCTACACCGTTTTTCAGATTGTTCGAAACCGATCCGCAGATCATTTCCATGGGTGATACTTACATTACCATCTGCTGTGTTTTTTCCGTAGGTATGTTTGTTTCCACAATGCTGGAGAAGACGCTTCAGGCTACCGGCAATATGATCTGGCCGATGATCTTTCAGCTGATTGGTGCGATCAGCAATATTATCCTGGATCCTATCTTTATTTTCGGATATTTCGGACTGCCTGCCATGGGTGTAGCCGGAGCTGCTGTCGCAACTGTTGCCGGACAGTGGATCTGCATGTTTGTCTGCATCTTTGTGACCAAACGAGGAAGACATGAAATTGATATCACATTCCGGGGATTCAAGTTTCTTGGACGTATCGTCAAGGATATTTATGCTGTCGGCCTTCCGGCTATCGTTATGCAGGGTATCGGAACCGTAATGAACATCGCTATGAACGGGATTCTGTCCGGGTTTTCTACGGCTGCCTACACGGTTTTTGGCCTGTATTTTAAACTTCAGTCCTTTGTTTTCATGCCGGTCTTCGGTTTGACCCAGGGACTGCTTCCCATCATGGGCTATAACTATGGTGCCAGGAACAAGCACAGGCTTCTTTCAGCGCTTCGCAACGGCAGTATGATCGCACTGATCATCATGACGGCTGGACTTCTTCTGTTCCAGTTGGCACCGGGTTGGCTGATCGGTCTTTTCAATCCAACCCCGGATATGCTCTCGATCGGAATTCGGGCACTTCGGATCATCTGTATTTGTTTCCCGCTGACAGCGCTTGGAATCGTCAGTTCCACCATGTTTCAGGCGATGGGACACGGAACCTATTCACTGGTCATTTCTTTGATGCGTCAGCTGGTGATTCTGGTTCCGGCTGCATGGCTTCTTGCCAGACTGACCAAAGAGGTCACCTATGTCTGGTGGGCTTTTCCCATTGCCGAACTGATATCCTTAGGAGCGAGCATCTTTTTCTTCCTGATTCTGTATCGCAAAGAAATCAAGCCAATGCCTTAGAAAATAAAAAAATAGCAATGAAAAAAGGGAGTCTCAAACCGAGGCTCCCTTTTCCATTGCATGATGGTTTGACACGTGCTTCTTATTCTTTCTCGTACAGGAACTTTTCGGGCAGGGTGAGACCAAAATCAACTGCCAGATCGCGGAAGTCCTGTGGAGTGATGGTCTGCAGTTTCTTTCCGCCGGTCATAGAGATTACTTTCACCAGCGTTTCAGCTGCTTTTTCGACGGTATGCATCAGACCAAAGGTGGTGTCGAAATCAGGACCGGAGCAGAACATGCCGTGATGAGCCCAGATCGCAACATCATATGTTTCCATCAGTTTGGAGGTCTCTACGCCGATGGCACGTCCGCCGGGAACCATCCACGGAACCACGCCGATACCGGAGGGGAAGATAACCGGACATTCCGTCATCATTTCCCAGATCTCACGGGTGAAAACTTCATCCGTAAGAGGAAGGACGAAGGTCAGTGCGATGGTATTGACGGGATGGCAGTGATAGATCACACGATGGGCACCATTCGTCACACGGAATTTGACTTCGTGATTCATCAGATGTGTGGGGATCTCACTGGTGGGACGGCCGCCATTTTCCAGACCCCAGCAAATACGGTAATTGGCGCCGGTTTTATCCAGTTCGATAATACCAAAGGATTCAGCCGGTTTACGAATGACATTCTGGAAATAACGGCCGGTTCCGGTGATCAGGAAATATTCACCGCCAAGCAGCGGAACTTCGGTCTTGGTGCTGATCCATTCGCCGGGAACCAGGTTCTCTTTGACGGATTCGATCTCTTCCGGACGGATACGATAGGAAAGGTTTCCACCGTTACGCTCGTGCCAGCCTTTCTGCCAGCCATCTTCTGCCATCTGAATAAAGCCTTTGACAAATTCTGCATCTAAAACTTTCATGATTCAAACCTCCCTGGATTATCTTGTAATAACATCTACCGGAACATTGAAGATCTTGGCGACCTTCAGGATCGTATCAATGTGACGGCCGGCTGCGGCTGCCATATGATGAGTGGGGCCTGCTTCGGACCAGCGGTTCACGAAATCTCTTGCACCGCAGGTGAAGCGTGTACGCATATTGGTGTCGCCAAAGGTAAAGATCGGACCTTCCTCGTTGATGCCTTCTGCAACGACGAATTTAAAATGACCGTCCTTATCCTGGGTAATCCCCAGATAGGTGACCGGCCCAAGATGCGGATAGAACTGGGTCAGGTAACCGCCGCCGGTCTTGCCATGGAATACCGGCACGATCTTCATGGTAGGCTTCTTTGCAGAGATGTCAGCATCGCCGGAACCGGAATGGCCGATGATGCAGATGTCTTCATTGAAATCAATGGAGTACATCTCAGAAAGCTGTCCCATGCCGGCGATGGTCTTCAGAATACTCATGGCCATGGAGACTTTGATATCGCCTTCAACAGCACAGGCAACACCCTGCTTGATCAGCATGGAGAATGCGGGGATCAGCATGGAATCCAGCACACCGGCTTTGCCCTGAGCGAATCCGTCATAGTGAGAAGCAATGAAAGCGATCTTCTCATCTTTGACCCATTGCTCAAACGCTACCACATATTTCGCCATATCCCAGACTTTTTCGATGGTTCCGCCGCCTTCGATCTCGAAGGTATCCAGAATATCCTGTGCTTTCGCGCGGATCGCATCTTCGTCGGTGATGTTGTCAGCAATCGCCCACATCTTCTCCCAGTCGAACTGTTTGGTATACAGCCACATGCGATGATAGAGATTGGTTTCATCGATATACAGATCCATCATACCCGGATAGGGGCGACCGATCTGGGCAAGGTTGGTGTCACGGAAGCGACGGCGTACCTGAGCAGCTTTGCACCAGTCCTCGATTTCTGCCTGAACACCGGGATCACCGCCTTCGACAACGCCCGTGATGACAGCATGACGTTTGCCGGCACGTTCAAGATCAGCGACCATTTCACCGACAGCACCGCAGGCATAAAGCTCACCGAGCCAGGTAGCCGTATCGGTATTTGCATAGTCAGGAGCTTTTTTCTTCTGTACATTCACAATGACGACCGGCACATCCAGATCACGAACGACCGGCAGCATATTGTAGGATGTGGCATAGGTCAGCATCTGCAGAATGACCAGATCCACGTCTGCCGCGCGGAACTTGTCTCCGGCTTCCATCGCCTTTTCCTTGGTCGTGACGATCCCACCATCGATGATCTCGACAGTACCCGGAAGGGTTTTCTTGAATGCTTCATACTGGCCTTCGAATTCCGGAACGAGGGATGGGAACTGAGGCAGATAAGCGCCGAGTGCAATGGCAAATACACCGACTCTTGCTTTGGTTTCAACTAACATGTTGCTTCCTCCTGAGGGTTGAATTGTTGGATATCGAAACTATGTCTGACAATTTTGCGGGCTTCGGCAAGATCAGAGACAAGTCCAAGATGAATCATCTGGACGATCAGATTGCCGATCGCCGTTCCTTCGACCGGACCTGCATAGACCGGAAGCTTAGCGGCATTCGCCGTCATCTGATCCAGATACTGATCCTGGCATCCGCCTCCGACGATGTTGATACTATGATAGGTCTTGCCCGTAAGCGAAGACAGGCCTTCGATCGCTTCTTTATAACAGCGGGAAAGAGATACATAGATCGTCTGCATGATTTCACCGACAGTTTCCGGAACCGGCTGGGAAGTTTTGCGGCAGAAATCCTTGATGGCATCGATCATGCTCTCAGGAGCCAGGAACGAATCATCATTGACATCAACGACCGATGCAAAATCTTTCGCTCCCTTGGCGGCTTCGATCAGATCCGGAAAACTCCATTTCTTTCCATCAGCATAACGGGAAGTACGTCCTGCTATATATGCAGTACCGTTCAGTTCCCGCCGGACCGATTGAATCATCCACAGTCCCATGATGTTCTGCAGATAGCGGTAGCGATACCATGCGCCTCCTTCATTGGTGAAGTTTTTGAGACGGCTTTCTTCTGTCGTAATGGGTTCGGTATTCTCAACACCCAGCAGACTCCAGGTGCCGCTGGAAAGATAGACAGCCGGATCATCTTTGGCCGGAACCGCCAGATAGGCTGACCCGGTATCATGGGTAGGAGGCAGGACGACCAGCGAATCATAACCGACCTCTTTCTGAATTGAGGGGAGCAGATGACCGACGATCTCGCCCG
>JAFOIR010000098.1 GCA_017420625.1 Bacillota bacterium | reverse complement strand
GGTGAAGCTGCCGGAATGATACTGTTCTTCGGTACAGGGATTCGCGCTTCCGAAGGCCAGAAGTTCACCGCCTTCTGCCGTGACAGAAAGTTTCCGGTCGGCGTTGGATTCTACGATACCATTCGAGCCTTCGATATTGACAGGAACATAAATGATCTCACCGGGCTTTGCCTTTGTCTTCTCCGGACGAACGACAATTCCGGCGGAAGCAGCGGCTGACCTTAGTTCGCTTCTTCCTGTTTCGCGTCCGCCAGCATCATAAGCGACAGCGGTGAGCGTACCTGGTACATATTTGATCCTGAAAAGTGTCTTACACTCCTTGACTTTCTTCCGTCCGAGTGATTTACCATTAAGGATCAGTTCGACTTCTGCCTGATCAGAATAAACCTCGACTTCTGCTTTGTTTCCTTCGCAGCCGGCCCAGCTCCAGGACATGATGGCGTTTGTACCGCGCCAGACCGATTTGGATGGACGCACACCGGGATGATTGACCGGTCGTACGGCGATTACCGGGTTATTCTCCAGTCCCCAGACGGTGGAAGCATATTTGCAGCTTCCGTCCGGAATGCCAAGAATATCAATGACACCGGCTCCTGCAAGAACCCACGGATAGGGGCGATTGAACGGCATGCCGCCGGTATAGCTCCAGGCACCGATGCCGGCTTCACCCAGGTAATCCCAGCTTGTCCACATGAAGTCACCCACCAGATAGGGGTATTTCTTTACCATCTGCCAGTTTTTCCAGATGTCCTGCGGGAAGGTCTCGGAGCCGAATACCACCCGGTTCGGATGGGCTTTTTCCTCCAGTGGATACCGACCGGAACCATAGTTGTAACCTGCAATATCCAGGCTGTCAAGGAAAGGTGTGGTCAGCGCATCGATCTTGGGAGAGTTGCCGCCCTTATTCATGCCGGAGCCGACAAAGGAAGCGATGATGTTGAACATGAGGCTTGCGTTCTGGCCTTCCTTCTCTTTCTTTCCTTTTCCGCCGCCGGTCTTTTGTTCACCGTCCTGATAGATTCCCTGTCCTTTGGCTGCACGTCCGATGATCATCAGATTGGTGCCGCAGGTAACAGGGCGGGAAGGATCAAGCTTGTGACAAAGATCCACCATCGCCCGTCCGGTATCGATGCCCTTCTTTTCACAGGGCTCAGCTACTTCGTTGCCAATGGAATAGAGAATTACAGATGGATGATTGAAGTCTCGTTCCACCATGGCGGTAGTATCCTGTTCCCACCACTCGTTAAAATCTACACCGTAGTCGTAGGGATTTTTGCGGTTGTACCACATATCGAAGGTCTCATCCATGACGTACATACCAAGTTTGTCGCAGGCTTCCAGCATGGCCGTAGAAGCAGGATTGTGGGAAGACCGAATCGCATTGAAGCCGTTTTCCTTCAAAATCCGGACGCGGCGTTCTTCGCTCTCAGCATGGGAAACTGCACCGAGAATACCATTGTCATGATGAACACAGCCACCTCTTAACAGGGTCTCTTTCCCGTTAATGAACAGGCCCTTATTTGACCAGGTGATCTGCCGGATGCCGAAGGTTACTTCGGTTTCATCTCCTTCGCCGGCTGTGATCTTTGCCGTATAAAGGTTAGGGGTCTCTGCGCTCCAGAGCCTGGCATCCGGAATCGTCAGTGTAAAGTCGGTTCCTTCACCCGTAAGGCCAGCAACCTCAGCTTTGATGGATATCAGAGACTGTATCCGAATGACTGCGGGGCTGATGCTTTCCGTACTGATCTTTACGCTTTCCGGAGTAAGTCCGCCTTTTTCACAGATATAAAGCCAGACAGGACGATAGATACCGGAACCGGAATACCAGCGGGAATTGGGGAGTTTGGAGTTGTCAGCCACTACGGTGATGGTGTTCGCCTCACCGATCTTCAGATCATCCAGTGCTGCAAAAAACCTTGTATAACCATAGGGATGGAAGCAAAGCTCTTTTCCGTTCAGACTGACAGTGGTATTCTTATATACGCCTTCAAATTCAACGAGAACATCCTTGTTCTCCCATTCGGAAGGAGCAGTAAATGTCTTTTCATAGGTATAAATGCCGCCCGGGAAATAGCCGTGACCGCCGTTGGAAGTCTTTTCGCCTCGTTTCTCCGTGATCTGCGCGTCATGCGGCAGGGTGATGGATTTTCCCTCAAACAGCCAGTTTTGATTAAATGAAAGTTTCTGCATCTTTTCCTCCTGCGAAATGGACTTATGGGGATGAGATCCTGACATAAAGACAGCTCCCCTGTTATCATAATTGTAACAGAGGAGCTGTTTTGCGTTCTATTAGCTATGTATGAATTCTATCAACGATGTGTCAAACTTCACTGTTTCGCTCTACGGTAGGCATTGGGTGTCATTCCATACCATGTCTGAAAGCATGCGCCAAAATAGCTCTGGGAAGAGAATCCGAGATACAGCGCGATCTGTGCGATGGAATGATCGGAATACTGAAGCATCTGTGCGGCATGACGACACTTTTCCTTCTGGACATACTGCTGAACGGTGATCCCTTCCTCCTGGTGGAAAAGCCGGGACAAATACGTGCGGCTGACCCCGATCGCCGGTGCTATGTCACCGACCTTAAGATCCTTTCGCAAGTTCTTCTCTATGTATTCCTTGCATGCGTTCACATACGAGAGATTGCTTCTCTCCTCTCTGGTACGCTTGACAAGTTCTGTAAACTCAATCATCACTCGGTAACCCAGAACCAAAAAAGGTTCTTGCCGGACAACCGCCTTGCTCAATTTTCTCAGGTATACATCTCCCAGCTGAAACGCAGTTTCCACTGGAACACCGCCGGCAACAGCGGCTCTGGTGCACACCCCGATGACAGAGACGATCAGATATTCATTTTCTTTATTTTTCTCAGCTGAGAGTGTCCCGACTTTTGAATAGTCTACAGGGCCCGTCAGCAGTTCTTTCAGGGCAGCAAGATCTCCGGTTTTTACCGCCTGCACCATTTTATTTTCAAAATCAACACCGATCTGGTGTCCCCGTTCATTTTCTGACTGATCCAGCTGATATTCCTCCAAAGCACCCGTACTGTGCCATCCCTCCAGTACAGGATTTGTTACAGGAATCTCCTCTCTTGTGATAGCAGTACCTGTAAAATGCAGATGGATCAGATTCATCAGTTTAACGATGGTTTCCGGGTCTTTCATCGGAATAGGTATGGCATTCTCCATTTGATGCCTGGATGCATAGTTCTGCATGTGTTCCTCAGAGGGTGTCCAGAGGGCAGCCGGCCCGATCGCCAGAGAAAAAGGACCGATCGGCATAATTCCATAGATAATCTGATCGCCTTCAAGAAAGATGCTGGGACTGTCCCTGCGGCAGTATTCCTCCAAATGAGAGCGGAGCTTGTCCTGTGCAAAACAGGGATGCTTCTCATCCTGGATGCTGCTCCAGCTTCTGGAAGTGAGTGGTTTCCCTGTCTGCCAGACTGCGATGGACAAACCAGACAGTTCACTGATGACCTGCAGAAACTGAGTATCACTTTCCCAAACCTTCGAGAGATCCTCCTGACCCAAAGACATGTCCTCACCCCTTTCCTCGCATCAAATTTAAAAAATAATAGCACAAAAAGGAAGGAAATGCAAACACGCCCCACATGATCGTGAGGCGTGTTACTCTTTCAGAATAATCTGATTATTCGATTTCTTTCTTTGTCTGATGCTCACTGATAAAGGCCTGCATCTTCTGGCGCTCTTCATGATTGATCGGGTATTTGTTCAGGACCAGGATACCGATCACAGCCATGATAGCGGGAAGCAAGCCGATGATGACGATCATCCAGGTCAGCATGGTGGGCATAGCAGCCAGGTCACCCGCATAGTCACCGGTAACGGAATCAACCTGATAACCGATCGCGATCAGGATACCTCCGACGAGTGCGGAGGAAACAGCTGACTGGGCTTTCATCAGGAAACGTCCGGCAACACCTGTCAGAGCGGAACGATCCTTTCCTGTCTTATAGATCGTATAGTCCATAACTTCCATACTGATGGAGGAACCAGGGACAAAGTCGATACCGATCGCCAGTGCCATAATGAACATAGCTGTGAAGAAAAGCGCAGGCATCTTGCCCAGGATACCAAGGATCTGACCGATGAACATGATAAGGCCGCCGGCTCCCTGAACAATCAGGTCAAAGCGATGCATCTTGACAAAATCACCTTTGAAGGCTTTGAGAATAGGGTTGGCAATAATGGTTCCGATGAGCAGCGGGAAAAGCATCATCAGAGAGACGATCATGGAATAGGTGGCAAACAGTTCGTAGTTCACAACACCAGTCGCGAGATCCGCGGTATATGCCCATTTGACATAATAGCTGGGAGCGGCGAAAAGGAAAGTCCAGATGAACCCGGTGAAGATATTCTTCACAAACTCGATGACCATAGCTTTGTTGGTCTTGAAGAGCTCGAAGAAATCAGAAAACTTGACTTTTTCGTTCTCATCCTGTTCGACCACATGTTTTTCCTTGCACATGAACCAGCCGATGACAGAAATAACAGCGGCAATCAGCATGGATACAACAGCAAGGATCATGTAGGCAGTCTTGTAACTGCCCGTAGCAGCCTGAATCGTAACGGCGATCGCAGTCATAGCGGAACCCATCATACCCAGGACCATAACCCACAGACGAGGACCAACCAAAAGTTTGGCTCGCTCTTCCGGATCGTTGGTCATCGTACGATACAGCAGGTTGGCATTGTAGAAAGAAGCACCGATATCATACATGAAGTAGAACACGATGACCCAGATCGAAACGAGAACCGGTGTCTTGGTGATCGCGTTCGGCAGAGAATACAGTGCAATGGTGCCGACTGTGGTCATGATAATGGAAAGCAGGAAGAATGGTTTGTACTTTCCGTACTTGCCTACCTTTGCCCGGTCCATAATGAATCCCTGGATAGGATCGTCGACCGCATCGATGATACGGGCAACCAGCAGCAGAACAGTAGCAAGGGTTGCACCCCAGCTGCCCAGGCCAGCGTAGTCCGTCATGAAGACCATGAACATGGTAGACATGAAAATCGCAGCAAAACCGTCATTCGTAGCAATAGCGGTTACGCCGAAAATCTCCTTAAAGCCGACGGATTCCGGACCTTTAACTTTTGGTTTTTTCGCCATGATTTGATACTCCTTTAGATTCGTGTCGTATGTTAAGGCTGATTATACACTTGATACCAGACGCAAATCTATCAGTCATGTATGAATCTTGTCAATGGTGTATACTTTTTCAGGCTCTCATCTTTCTCTGCTCCCATTTGCCTGAAAGGAAATATGGCCATACAACCAGCCCATAACCATAGCTGGCAATGGCAGAGCCATACCAGAAACCCTGAATTCCCATTCCGAGAACGATTCCCATCAGATAAGTAAGACCGATCCTCAGGATAAATCCTTCTACGACGCCCATCCAGAAATTCATCTTTGAGTGACCAAGGCCATTGATAAAGCCAAGACTTGGGCTTCGCACCGAAAAGCCCATAAAGGTGATCGCCGCCACCGGAGCATAGAGCTTTGCCATCTCCAGGACACCGGCATCGCGGTTGAAAAGGCCAAAGACAAAGGCCGGGAACAGCAGGATAATAATACTCAGGATCGTTACAAACACAAAATCAACGATGAACACCCGCCAGAAGGACTGACGGATCCGTTCCATTTTCCCTGCACCGAAGCACTGGCCTACCATTGCCGAGCTGGAGACATTCATACTGTTGGCAACGATCAGCGCCAGATTGCTCAGACGAAGGCCTACCCCGGTGACGGCAGAAGCGACGACGCCATAGGTATTGACGTGGGAGCTGACATACATAGCTGACAGACTGCTGGCGCTGGTCTGGATCGCGATCGGAATGCCAAGTCTGATCATC
>JAFOIR010000097.1 GCA_017420625.1 Bacillota bacterium | reverse complement strand
CCATTTGCGGTGAAAACGTGATGAAGACTTCTGAAGTACGTGAATCGGATTCCACAGGAAAACATACCACGACGCACCGTCAGCTCATTGAACTGAAAAACGGCGTTTCGATCATCGACACACCCGGTATGCGTGAGATCGGCATGGCACAGACAGGTGACGGGATCGATGAGACTTTTTCGGATATTCTGGAACTTATGAGCCAGTGCCGGTTCAGCAACTGCCGGCACGAGACAGAACCGGGATGTGCCATAAAAAACGCTCTCCAGAGCGGTGAACTCTCTGAAGAGCGTTGGGAATTATACAAAAGTCTTTCTGCGGAAAATACCAGAAATTACGCGAAGAAAAAGCAGATTTCCAAATGGATCAAGCAGCGGAAGAAACAGCAGAAGGACGAATAAGTCTTTTACTTTTCCAGTCCTTTGGCCGTATCGATGCCGGCTGCGCCGACAAGTCCGAGCCGTTTGGCTGCATCTTCCCGCATCTTGTATTTCAGGATCTTTCCGGCGGCATTCATCGGGAAGGAATCGACGAATTCGATGTAGCGCGGTACTTTATGACGGGCAAGAGATGCTTTGATGAAGTTTAGCATCTCTTCTACCGTGCAGGTCATTCCTTCTTTCAGGATGATCTCCGCCAGCGCTTCTTCTCCGTATTTCTTGTCCGGAACACCGATCACCTGGACGTCCTGCACCGCAGGATGTGTATAGATGAATTCCTCTATCTCTTTGGGATAGACATTTTCGCCGCCGCGGATGATCATATCCTTCAGACGGCCGGTGATCTTATAGTATCCGTTTTCGCGGCATGCAAGATCCCCTGAATGCAGCCATCCGTCTTTGTCGACGGTCTGCGCTGTGGCTTCCGGCATCTTATAGTAACCTTTCATGGTGTTGTAGCCGCGCGAACAGAATTCGCCGTTGACTCCGTCCGGAACTTCTTCCCCGGTCTCCGGATCGATGATCTTGCATTCCACATTCGGGAAAGCCGATCCGACGGTCTCGGTACGAAGATACAGATCCTCGGTCCACTCGCCCATCGTACTGCCGGGAGAAGATTCTGTCTGGCCATAAACGCTCAGGATTCCGATCATATGCATCTCATCCTCGCGGGCAGCTCGCCTCATCAGTTCCGGCGGGCAGCCGGATCCGGCCATGATACCGGTCCTCATGTGTGAGAAGTCGGTCTTGCGATAGTCTTCATGGTTGAACATGGCGATAAACATCGTCGGCACACCGTTGAAGCAGGTGATCTTTTCCTGCCGCACACAGGCAAGCGAGTTCTTGGCCGAGAAATAGGGCATCGGACACAACGTGGCACCATGGGTCATGCTGGAAGTCATCGAAAGCACCATGCCAAAGCAGTGGAACATGGGTACCTGAATCATCATACGGTCTGCGGTGGAAAGCTCCATCCGGTCACCGATACATTTACCGTTATTGACTACGTTGTAATGCGTCAGCATGACGCCCTTCGGGAAGCCGGTCGTACCGGACGTATACTGCATGTTGCAGACATCCGAAACCTTTACTCTTGCAGCCATCCGATAGACTTCTTCCTTCGGGACCAGCGGAGCCCGATCCATCGCTTCTTCCAGTGTAAGACACCCTTTCATCCGGAAGCCGACAGTAATGACGTTGCGGAGGAAGGGAAGCTTTTTCGCACGCAGCGGTTCGCCGGGTCTGGTATGATCCAGTTCCGGACAGAGCCTATGGATGATATCCTGGTAGTTCGAATCCAGACAGGACTCGATCATGACCAGGGTATGGGTGTCTGACTGGCGCAGCAGGTATTCCGCCTCGTGAATCTTGTAGCCGGTATTGACGGTCACCAGGATCGCGCCGATCTTCGTAGCCGCCCAGAAGGTGATGAACCACGCGGGGACATTAGTGGCCCAGATGGCAACCTTGGATCCTCGGCGTACTCCCAGAGAAATGAGTGCACGGGCGAAGTCATCCACGTCGTCCCGGAATTCACTGTAGGTTCGGGTATAGTCAAGCGTCGTATATTTGAAAGCATACTGATCCGGGAATTCTTCCACCATCCGATCGAGTACCTGGGGGAAGGTCTCGTTGATCAGCTCATATTTTTTCCATACATACTGACCCGTGTGCGCTGTATTGTCGTACAGGGTCTTTTTCTTGCCCCGGGTGTTCTCAAAGCGGTTCATATAATTCACGAAGTGCGGGAAAATGATCTCCCGATCATCCACCTCTTCCAGATAGCCGGGTTTCCACTCCAGCGAGATGAAACCGTCATAATCGATGGAAGAAAGAGCCCGCATCATATCGGCGACAGGCAGCGTGCCTTCCCCGATGATCTCATAGCTTCCGTCATCCAGTGAATCACGCAGATGCACATGACAGACGTAAGCACCCAGGTTTTTGATCGTCGTATCGGCGCTCTCATGAAAATCCCGGTATGGATGATGGATATCCCAGAGTACAGCCAGTTCATCATAGGCATATTCATCCATCAGACTGCGCAGCCGGGAAGTATCCGCATAGATGCCGCTGGTCTTGATGAGCAGCGTGACCTTCTGCGCAATGGCAGCCGGCAGCAGTTCGTCGATTGAGGAACGAACCACGTCCTCATGATCGGAAAGCGCGACCGCGCTCACATAGGGAATATCCGCATCGTGCGCAAGCTGAAAAAGTGACTTCAGCTCTTCCACCGCTCCTGCCGAAAGGTCGCAGGAAGTATCGATCAAGGGGATCTGAACCCCTTTGGAACGAAGGTCGCGGATCGTTCCGGCAACACCGTATTTGTGGAACGGGCCGCCCCGGCCGATCAGGGCTTCCTGTTTCTGCGGATTATACAGCTCGACGCCGTCAAAGCTCATCGTCAGGGCTGTCTGTACGTTTTCTTCAAAACTGTAATTCTCCCATCCACGGGTAGAAAATGATAATTTCATTCCTGATTCTCCTGCTTAGACTTCCTGCTCGTATACGATCTTATTGAGGGCATTGAGGTAGGCATGAATGCTGGAACCGACGATGTCGGTCGAAATGCCCTGGCCGGAATACAGCTTGCCGCCGGCGCGCAGTTTGACGATCGCTTCACCCATAGCCTCTCGGCCTTCCGTGATCGACTGGATCTGGAAATCATCGAGCTCATAGTGGAAGCCCACGATTTCGTCGATGGTATGGAAGGAAGCATCGATCGGACCGTCTCCCAGAGAGATTCCCTCAAGGATCTCGCCGTTTTTGCGAAGCTTCATATGAGCGGACGCATTGATCTGATTGCCGGTATTGATTACGTAGGTGACCAGTTCATAAGTCGGAGGAACCTGCAGTGCTGCTGATGCCACGATCGCATCCAGCTCCCTTGTAGAGACCTTGTCTTTTCTGGCTGCGATCCGGCTGAAGGCTTCATATACCTGCACGCTGTCCTCTTCGGAAAGCTCATAACCAAGCTGTGCTACCGCCTTCAGAACAGACTCCATATCGTCATGGGCGGTCAGATAAACGCCGGAATCCTCCGCGGATCCTTTG
>JAFOIR010000096.1 GCA_017420625.1 Bacillota bacterium | reverse complement strand
GCTCACTCGGCAGGATATGTTCCCTCTGCAGGTTGGAATCGACCATAAGCACCGTTGCCGCGTCATCGTCCATATCCCGGACAATAACAGGAACTTCTGTAAGACCAGCTGCCTGCGCAGCATGGACTCTTCGGTGACCGGAGATGATCTCATAGGTTCCGTCTTCCAGCGGCCTTGCGATCAGCGGTGTCAGTACACCGTACTGTGCGATGCTTTCCATGGTCCGCAGCATGGCTTCATCATCCACTACCTTGAAGGGATGATCCTTAAACGGCACCAGTTCGCTGATCGGGATCTTCTGGACCCGCTCCAGCTGGACATCTGCACGGCTTTCATCCGTTTCAAAGATGTCATCGTAGCTGCTCAAGCTGATGTTTGCGCCTCTTTTCGGCATCGTGGATCACCTCCTTCGTCAGTTCTTTGTAGGCCGCGGCCACTTTTCCGCCGGGATCGTGGGCGAAGATGCTCTTACCCTCTGCGCTGATCTCCGCCGCCCGGACAGATCTCGGGATCTCGACATCAAATACCTTCAGCCGGCTGCCGTACGTTTCACGAATCAGGCCGGCGATCTCTCTGGCATTGTTGGTCCTTGCATCGACCATCGTCAGAAGGATCCCTTCGATCCGAAGCTTCGGGTTGATCTGCCGCTTCACTTTATTGACTGTCTGAAGCAGCTGTTCCAGACCTTTGGCAGACAAATACTGGGCCTGGACGGGGACGATCAGCTGGTCGGAAGCCGCCAGGGCATTGACCGTCACCATACCAAGGGACGGCATGCAGTCCAGAATAATAAAGTCATAGTTCTTCTTTAACGGCTCCAGGTACTGCTTCAGAATGGATTCACGGCTCATGGCATTGACCAGAGAGACCTCCAGACCGGACAGGGAAATGCTCGCCGGCATCAGATCCACACCTTCCGGATGGGTAAGGATTCCCTCACGGAGCTTTATTTCCTCATCCATGATCACTTTCTGCATCATGTCGGATATCGTGACCGGCAGCTCATCCGGCCTCGGATGGCCAAGACTGATGGTAAGGGAGGCCTGCGGATCCATGTCCACAAGAAGCACTTTTTTTCCTTCCTGTGCAAGTCCGACGCCCAGATTTTCCGCTGTAAAAGTCTTTCCGACGCCGCCTTTCTGGTTTCCGCAGCAAAGGACCGTCGCTTTATTTGGCATTTTTGCATCACCTCCTACACAAGGCCATTAGCCATGTCATTATTCACCCAGGACCGGTAATAAGGGCTGATCGTCGTTGTAGCATTGAATAGGGTAGCAAGCAGATACTGATTCACGTTCCGGATCCGAGTCGTATTATCGGACAGGCACTTCAGGACATATTCGATATGGCTGGAATTCAGCTTCATGAACCGGCTTTTTACCACTTCAATCGGCTTCTTGTCTCCGCTGATCAGGATCCATGGCTTGTTTGCACAGCAGGTATCCACGATCAGATCCAGAATACCGTCCAGCGTATCCCGCTCACCCGGGTTGTTCTGCTTCAGAAAATCGATCTCAAGAGCATCTCTGAAATATTCCTCATAGGAGATTCTCGTTCTCATCTCTTCTGATCTGCTGTCCGCAGAAAAGAAAAGATCAGTATCGCTATATTCTGTATTATTGGATTCAGTATTATTACATTGCGGTTTCGGCAACTCTTGAATTGTGCTTTCAGCAATTCCAGAATTGCGATTTTGACAATTCAAGAATTGCGCATTTGACATCGGCACGAATTTCTTCACATAGATCAGACTGGGTTTTCCCTGCCCCTGACGCTTACGTTCTATCAGATGTGCTTTCGTCTCCAGATTGTTCATTAATTTGACCGCTTTATGCTGGGCACAGTTTAAAGCTTCCATAACGTCTTCAATGGTGAATATGATATACACGCGTCCGTCATCATCCATCCACCGGTTTTTGGCGGAAAGGCTCATCCGGTCGAGTAAAATTCCGTATAGAAGCTTATCGTCAGATGTCAAATCCTTATAAATGGGAAGATTAATCAGCAGCTTTGGCACACGGATAAAGCTGTATGCATCAGCTTCCAGGCCGTAAAAATAGTCAAGATAATAATTATCCATCCATCTTCACCACCTCCGGTCCCGGAATCTTGTCCTTCTTCAGCGGTCTCTTGCGAAAGATCTCCGTATCCCTCTGGTAAGGACATCTGGCATACAGGCATTTCCTGTACTTGAAGTCTGGCTGATAATACTGGCACTTCGCACAGCTGGGCGGCTTCTCGCCGATTCCTGTTTTCCGTGCTTTCTTTATCATCGATTCATAGTGACGATATCTCTGCAGATCTTTATCCGGCATAGGCTGAACTCCTTTCTTCCTTCATCATCAGCTTCACGACTCTGGCCCGGCGTTCCTGAAGCCAGTGCTCCAGATCCTTATAGCAGCTGGCCGTGACACAGGGCTGGCCTTGGGCATAGGGACAGTTTTCACATTTCTTTTCCTGCTCGGTCTTTACGGTCTCCGCCAGGTAGTAGCAGTTCTCCTTGCCGAGCGTGCAGCCGACCTTCCGGTTTTTCCAGAAGAAGCACTTCCTGCAGTCATGCGGCCGATCTGCGTAATAGCGAAAGCCGTCGATCATAATAGTTTTTCTCTGCAGTTTCTGTCTTGTTCTCATCTGATACCTCCATCTTCTTAAAAATCCAAAAG
>JAFOIR010000095.1 GCA_017420625.1 Bacillota bacterium | reverse complement strand
CTACTCGGGGAGTTGCTGGTGGTGATGCGTCTCGGGGAAACACCCGTTCCCATTTCGAACACGACGGTTAAGACCGAGACGGCCGATGGTACTTGGTGGGGGACTGCCTGGGAGAGTAGGCGGCTGCCAGCTTTTATTATGAAAATGAAGCTATCCGTTTGGATGGCTTTTTTGTTTATTGAAACTGAAGCTCAATAATGATACAATAATTCATGATGCTTATTTGGTTAGATACAATAAAGTTTGGATTAGGATAGGATGAAGAAATTAGTTGTTGGTATTCTCGCCCATGTCGATGCAGGGAAAACTACTCTGTCAGAAGCGCTTCTTTATTTAAGCGGATCGATCAGGAAGCTGGGTCGTGTAGATCATCAGGACTCTTTTCTGGATATGGACGTACAGGAAAGAGAAAGGGGCATTACCATCTTTTCTAAACAAGCCAGGTTTATGCTCTCTGACACTACGGAAGTTACTCTTTTGGATACCCCAGGACATGTTGATTTTTCCAGCGAAATGGAACGTACTTTACAAGTACTGGATTATGCCATTCTCGTTATCAGCGCCTCTGATGGTGTTCAAAGCCATACGATCACACTTTGGAGATTACTTAGACGTTATCATATCCCTACTTTTCTATTTATCAATAAAATGGATCTTAGTCATGCATCCGATAAGATTTTGATGGATGAACTACATCGTAAATTATCGGATGGATGCATTTCCTTTGGTGAGGGTGAATTGCCTGACGAAGCGATCGCTACTCTTAGCGAAAAAGCTCTGGACATATATTTATCAAAGGGAACTGTACCAGAAAAACTTCAAAGAGAACTTATTCAGAAACGGCTGCTCTTTCCCTGTTTTTTCGGGTCAGCTTTAAAGCTTGAAGGAATACAGTATTTCATGCAGACAATTGATCAGCTCACCGAAATGCCTCACTATTCGCCTGATTTTGGTGCAAAGGTCTATAAAATCAGTTATGATGCATCCGGTGAACGATTAACTCATTTGAAAATCACTGGCGGCAGTCTTTTGGCAAGAGATAGTCTTCATACTATGAAGGATGATCCGGCTGTTCAGGAAAAAGTCAACCAGATTCGATTATATTCCGGAAATAAGTTTGAAAATGTTCAGCAGGCAGAAGCCGGAATGGTCTGTGTTGTTACCGGTCTTGGGCAGACAAGCCCCGGACAAGGACTGGGAAAAGAAAAAGACAGTGATGCTCCGTTGCTGGACAGTTTTATTACTTATCAGGTGATTTCAGATGTCGATATTCATCACCTGCAGTCTTCTTTAATGAAACTGGAACAGGAAGATCCGTCGCTGCATGTGGTTTGGGATGAAGAACTGTCTGAGCTGCATATTCAGTTGATGGGAGAAATTCAGCTTGAAGTTATACAACGGCTGATGAAGGAACGGTTTCATATAGATGTGAGTTTTGGACCAGGCAGTATTGTATATAGAGAAACAATTGAGGGAAGTGTTGAAGGGGTAGGTCATTTCGAGCCGCTCAGGCATTATGCTGAAGTGCATCTTCTTCTGGAAAGTGCCCCTCGTGGGACAGGACTCAGTTTTGAGTCAAAAGTGAGTGAAGATCTGCTTGCCAAAAACTGGCAGCGGCTCATCCTGACGCATCTGAGCGAAAAAGTGTTTAAAGGCGTGCTGACTGGTTCACCTATTACCGATATGAAAATCAGTATTGTTGGCGGCAGAGCACATATTAAGCATACAGAAGGCGGTGATTTTCGTCAGGCAACGTATCGGGCAGTCAGACAGGGTCTGATGCAGGCGGAATCTATACTGCTTGAACCATATTATGATTTCGAACTGACTGTTCCTGAAGCCAGCATTGGCCGGGCGATGATGGATCTGGAACAGCGCTTTGCAAAATTTGAACCGGTACAGATTCATGGCGGCATGGCATCTATTCAGGGATACGGTCCGGTCAGTACACTGATGGATTATCCTATGACTGTCAGTGCATATACAAAAGGAGAAGGCAGTCTTATCTGTACCCCACGGGGATATGAAATCTGTCATAACCCTCAGGAAGTAATCAATCAGATCGGTTACCGTGTACAGGACGATCTGTCCAATTCACCGGACAGTGTCTTTTGTTCCCACGGAGCAGGTTTTATTGTTCCCTGGTATGACGTTCCATCGATGATGCATATCACTACGCCATATTCGAAACTGACGGAGAAGAAAGTGCCGGAAGAAGAAAGAGAGCTCTCGTCTGTGAGGAAAACAACCGGCTCTGTTAGTTCTCTTGCACTCGACAAAGAACTGTTGGAAATCTTTGAACGGACCTACGGGAAAACAAAAAAAGATGCCCTTCGTGAAACAGAGAAGAGCACCTATAGAAAAAAGACGGATCCAAATGAGAAAGTAGAAATCAGGATTCCCGAAGCTGAGACAGAATATCTTCTGGTAGATGGTTATAATGTCATCTTTGCCTGGGAGGAACTGAAAAAAATCGCAAAAGATCAGCTTGAAGCAGGCAGAAACCAACTGCTGGCATTATTGAGTGCCTATCAGACCTTCAGAAACTGCATTCTAATCGTTGTCTTTGATGCCTATAATGTTCCTCGTCCAGTCGAAGATATCCTGCGATATGATGAACTATATGTCGTTTATACAAGGCAGGCAGAGACCGCTGATACCTATATTGAAAGAACGACATTTGAGCTTCGCGCGAAAAGACATGTGCGTGTCGTCACATCAGACGGCGCAGAACAGCTGATCGTATTAGGTCATGGAGCGGTACGAGTTTCAACCAGAGAGTTCAAAGATGAACTCTATGAAGTAATCGAAGAAATTCAGGACAAGATCAGTCACTGGAACAGCCAGGAAAATAAGGAAAAAATATCTCTAGATCAGTTCCGTCACGTGAAGCTTCTGCAGAATGTAGATGATCATCGGAAAAACATAGATCATCACGAAGATCAGACTGCCGGCAAATATCATTAATAGTAGAGAGATCTGATCAACAAGCTTTTTCTTGCAGCAGTTTGTGTAAATCTCATGGAATTTTGGAAGGAGAAGAAACAGCAGCATCAGAATCAGACTGATGAGACTGATCAGACATCCTGCCAGAAAACCCGGAGGAAGATAGGAGATCGTGATCTCATGATGTCCTGCCGGAATTTCAAAAGCACAAAAACCATCGAAGCTCTCCATAAGGGGAGCTTTTTTACCATCCAGACGAAGGGTCAGTCCCTTGTCGAAGGGTAAGGAAAGAAAGACTGTTCCACCTGGTTCATCATCGGAAGTATAGCTTTTTAAAACACGGGCAGAAGAGGGCGTCAGATTCAGCGTACGGCAGGAAGACAGGGCTTCTTCCAAAGAGGACAGATTTAACCCGAAAATTCCAAAGGAACGACAGGATACAGGCTGCAGAAGTTCAACCTGAATTTCAACTCTTTGGTTCTCATAGGTTCCAAGATCAATCAGCCCATTGTTTAAAGAGGTAGGATATTGACTGATAATAATTGTATCATCCAGATAGATCCTGAATGATTTATTGATATGTTCAGAAAGATGATTGGAAAGTTCATCAAAACAGTCAAAATAAAGAGTCATTGGATCGGTGACATCGATCGTATATTGAATCAATGAGTCTGAGCCGGAATAATCGCGCCTGAGCTGATAGGTTCCGGACTCATCCATATAGATCCTGACTCCGGATGTCATGGAAGGTTCATAATACGTCAGTCCAGGTGTATGTTCAGGGAAAAGTTTGTTCCAGAGAAGAATCTGGTTTTCAAATCTGGTTTTGGTTAAAAGGACATTTGTACCCTGATTCGAAGCAGAGGAAATAATTCCCAGAGGTACATAATATGGATTTTGAGTAATTTTATATGTATCGTTTGCATAGCGAGCACTTAGTCCATCAGCCCATTCAACCTGATACCCAACAGAAAAATAGGCATCTGTCAACTGCGTGCCGCCGTATCCGCCTACTTCCATCCAGTAAGAAGAGTAGCCAAGATTCTTCATAGCAAACATATAAGACTGACTGGTCAGTGAAGTATAGTGACCTAAGGAAGCATAGCCGAGGGAACCAAGAGTATTGGCATGGAAATACTTCTGTTTCATCTTCATCCGATAGAAAGGAAGAGAACGATCAGCAACGGGTTTGAAGTTAGCCAGATCGACTGCTTCCTGGTATTTCTTTACATGGTCATCGGAATCAGCGGAGGTCAGATATACATCCGAGTTGTTCCAGATACTGAAACAAATCAAAAGCATGGAAAGAATTCCAAAAGCAATTGGTTTGAGCCATCCCTTCATAACAGATCGGATCAGCATGAAACAGAGCAGAGATTCAATCAGGGCAATCAGACTTAATCCGGCCAGCGATGACGCACTTCCCCACAGATGATGTGTATAGTTGTCCAGCATGGGCAACTGAACCTTTACATACAGACGGGTCAGAACTCCTCCGAGGATGACAAGAAAGAAGAAAGCCAGGAAGAAAAGAATCCGACTGACACGGTCAGATATAACCTGAACGAAAGAGATTTTTCCAAGATAATGAGCCGATAGGGCTATCAGAAAAAAGACTAACATAAAGCCATACCGGACAGGAAAGCTCATATAACTTCCAGTATGCCACATAGTATTAACCGGTTCGATCAGGATAGGAATCAGGAGAAAGAAAAGCAGAATCAGATAGTTTTTTGTTAATCCTTTTCTGAGCGGTTCGTGCATCATTCCGTATAAAACGGCCACTATAGCAAAAACAGACGGAAATAGAAACGGAAGTGTTGTCTGAAGGTGAGAAAAAAGGTCTTTATTTTCCAGAGTTTCAATAATGGATGTTTCTCTTCCCGATGAAAAAAACTGCATAAGGCTTGGAAGCCAGACGATAGCCGTTATCCCGGCGGCGATCAGCGAAGCAACGATAAAGCGAGGGAATATGCCTTTTCTTTTTTCTTTATCAAGCGTAATTGCCAGAACAGAAAAGTAGAGGAGCGTCAGGACGATCACCATATAGCCGATATAATAGCAAAGTACCATTTGGAGCGAGATCATCAATATATAATAGCGCGCTTTTTTGTGTGCAGCCAGCTCCTCAAAAGACAGAACAAGAAGAGGGAATATCGCGGCGCAATCCATCCATATGGTATTCTGATAAAACATCAGCTGATAGCCGGAAAAAGCATAGAGAACAGAAAGAATCAAGCAGAGCATAGGACGATGATGATGCTTTCTGAGATAAAAGCAGGCAGTGAATGCACAAAGAGCCAGCTTTAAAAGAGTCAGAATATTCATAAACTCCATCAGATGTGCATCCGGAACGAGCAAAACAAGGAAGTGCAATGGACTGGCCAGGAAGAAAAAGAAAACTCCCCAGAAATTCATGCCTCCGCCCATCTGAAGACTGTAGAGAAGGCTGCCGCCTGAGCGCAGAACATTCTTGAAAGTCAGAAGAAGAGGCAGCACCTGCTGATCCATATCACACCAGGATACTGTCCCGATGCCAAAGGGATAAAAGCCGTTTTTGGCATAAATCAGCAAAAGTATAAAAGAAACCGCCGCAGGAGCGGCCAGGAAGACGATTCTGTCGGCGGTAAATTTCAGTTTCATATAATTTTCCTTAGTTTTTCGAGGATTGTTTCTCACGGAAGATGGCTTTCGCGCGAAGACCCTGATCCAGAATTTCTTTACGCATACGAATGGACTTGGGGGTAATCTCGACAAGCTCGTCATCCGCAATAAATTCAAGACATTCTTCCAGAGAAAGTTCCTTGGGTGGTGTCAGACGAAGTGCTTCATCTGCAGCAGAAGAACGCATATTGGTAGCGTGTTTTCTCTTACAGACATTGACAACGATATCCTCTCCGCGAGAGCTTTCACCAACGATCATTCCTTCATAGACATTCGTTCCGGGACCGATAAAGAGATTACCGCGTTCCTGAGCGTTATAAAGACCATAAGTAACAGCCTCACCGGTTTCATGAGCAATCAGTGATCCATGAGTACGAGGATCGATATCACCGCGATAGGGTTTATAGCTGTGGAAGACATGATTGATGATGGCTGTTCCATGAGTCTCTGTCATCAGCTGAGAACGATATCCGATCAGACCGCGGGACGGAATCAGAAATTCAACTCGTGTATAACCACCCTGTGTAGGCGTCATATTGACAAGTTCTGCTTTTCTTGCAGCAGAGCCTTCCATCAGGACACCGGTATATTCGTCGGGCAGATCAATAACCAGCTCTTCAAAAGGCTCCCAGAGTTTGCCGCCAACCATTTTCGTGATAACACGTGGTTTAGTCACGGCAAATTCATAACCGCCGCGACGCATTTCTTCGATCAGAACAGACAGATGCAGTTCACCTCGACCGGAAACAGTGAAGGAATCAACGGAATCAGTATCTTCAACACGAAGAGAAATATTGGATTCCAGTTCGCGGTAGAGACGTTCTCTTAAGTGACGGGATGTAACATAGTCGCCTTCCTTACCGGCAAAAGGACTCTTATTGACGGTAAAGGTCATGGACAGAACAGGCTCATCGATCGCTACAAAAGGAAGGGGCTCGACATTGGTCGGGCAGCAGATTGTTTCGCCAATATTGATGTCCTTGATTCCGGATACAGCAACGATTTCTCCGGCGCATGCAGAATCCGCCGGAATACGGAGCATGTCATCATAGACGTAAAGATTGGTGATGCGAACAGATGAAGAAGTTCCGTCCTTGCGGCAAATGACTACGGTATCACCGACATTGATCGTGCCGCGATCGACACGGCCTACTGCAATACGGCCGGTATAGTTATCATAATCGATATTGGAAACCAGAAGCTGCAGATCACCTTCTGTGTCCCCAACAGGGGCGGGGATCGCGTCGATGATCGTATGGAACAGCGGCTTCATATCCGTGCCTTTCTCATCGGCTTTTAATGAAGCCCAGCCTTCTCTTGCTGATGTATAGACAACAGGAGAATCCAGCTGTTCATCGCTGGCTCCAAGGTCCATCAGAAGTTCCAGAACTTCATCGACTACATCATCCGGACGAGCATTCGGACGGTCAACTTTGTTGATGACGATGATCGGAGTCAGCTTGAGATCCAGCGCTTTTTTCAGGACAAAACGAGTCTGAGGCATACAGCCTTCATAAGCGTCTACGAGAAGCAGAACACCATTGGCCATTTCCAGAGCACGTTCTACTTCGCCTCCAAAATCAGCATGACCTGGGGTATCAATAATATTGATTTTATAACCGTTATAGTGAAGTGAGGTGTTTTTCGCCAGAATGGTAATGCCGCGTTCACGTTCCAGATCGCCGGAATCCATAATTCTTTCAACGACTTCCTGATTGTCGCGGAAGATACCGCTCTGATGAAGCATTGCGTCGACAAGGGTTGTTTTGCCGTGATCGACATGGGCAATGATCGCAATATTACGAATCGATTTTTGTTCAGTCATAGATAACCTCTTAAAAAATGTGTACAGATTATTTTACTACAGGGGAAAAAGGCGTTCAACCAATAAAATTGCCGTAATTTAGAAAAAATTTTAAAAAACTCCTGACAAAATGACGATAATAATAATAGGGGGATATTTATCCATTTCAAAGGAGGACTTTCATGAAGGAAAAAACAAAAAGAATACTGCTTTTTTGCACCCTTGGACTGATTATTGTTTTCGGAATACTTTACTGGTCATCCAAGCAGAAAAAAACTCAATTGAGAGAAATCGAACCCGTTTCGGAGATTCGGGAATCAATAGTTGAGCCACGTATTACGGAAGAAAGTTCCAGAACGATTGGTGTTCATGTGACCGGTGCCGTCATGTATCCTGACCAGGTTTATTTTATGCCGGAAGGTTCCAGAGTTGCAGACGCAATCAATCAGGCCGGAGGCGCCATCGAAGGCGCAGATCTGTCTTTGCTTAATCTTGCGGCTTATTTGAAGGATGGGCAAAGGATCAGAGTCCCGTTTGCCGGAGAATCGATGCCAGTTGGGGAAGGTGAAATAATGGAGCAAACAAAACACTTGACCAATATCAATTCAGCATCTAAAATAGAACTGATGCAGCTCCCCGGGATAGGTGAAACAACAGCGGACAGAATCTTAGCTTATCGTGAGGAGCATGGAGGTTTTTCTTCTGTTGAAGAACTCATGAATGTTTCTGGGATCGGACAATCCAAGTTTGATGCGATCAAAGATCTGATCTCAGTTGATGATATGTATGAAGGAGATGGCTATGGCAACGAGAGTGCTGGTAGTGGATGATGAACGGTATATCGTCAAAGGGATCAAATTCAGTCTGGAACAGGACGGAATGGATGTAGAAGCCGCTTATGACGGCGAAGAAGCTTTCCGTATGATTCAGGCAGGAGAATATGATATCATTATACTCGACGTCATGCTGCCGGGAATGGATGGAATCGAAGTATGTCAGCAGGTTAGAGAGTTCTCTTCTGTTCCTATCCTGATGCTGACAGCAAAAGGTGAGGATATGGACAAGATCCTTGGCCTTGAATACGGTGCGGATGACTATATGACCAAACCATTCAATATTCTGGAGTTAAAAGCTAGAATCAAAGCGATACACAGACGTTCTCACGGCGGTGAACCACGCAGCAATAACAGTTTTGAGTATCATGACCTCAGAATCGATTTTGATTCGCGCAGAGTGTTTATAAAAGGAGCAGAGACCAATCTTACGGCTAAGGAATTCGATCTGCTCGAACTTCTTTGCCGTAATGCGGGCAAGGTATACAGCCGTGAGAAACTGCTGGAGATCGTATGGGGAGCAGACTACCCCGGCGATGTCAGAACCGTGGATGTTCATGTTCGAAGACTCAGGGAAAAGATCGAACCCAATCCTGGCGATCCTTTGTACATTCAGACCAAGTGGGGTGTCGGTTATTTCTTTAAATCATAATATAGGATACAGTCTATGTTCAAATGGGAACAATTGAAAGGAAAGCTCAGTAAATGGCTGCGATCAGTTAAGGTCCCGTTGTTTTTGGGTCTTGCTGTTCTATATTGTATTTCTTCCATTATGCTGAGCGAGTATTTCTTTAAGATCTGGCAGAACTATTGGATCAACCAGCGAGTTACGGAAGCAAATCGTTACATCAGTTATCTGGCAGGTGAGATATCTACTGCAGAAAACAGTAATGGAGAAGTGATTATCTCTCCGGGAAGCCGTTTTCAGAGCCTTACCAGAATTTACAGTTATATGCGCGTGCTGATTCTTGACTCAAAAGCGAAAGTTGTCCAGGATACGACGCAGTCCAGAATCGGGCGCTATATCGTTAATGATGAAGTTTTACAGGCATTAAGCGGACAAACTGTTCAGGGTGGAGACCAGCATGTCCGCCGAATTGCTGTGCCGATCAAAGCCAAAAGTGACAGTGCGAAAGTACAAGGCGTCATCTATGCGTTCGCCAGCATGGAATCCGTTCATCAGTCATTGGAAGTTGGACGGGAGAGAACGATCCTTGTCTCCATGCTGATCGGATGTGTGACAATGGCACTTGCCTACCTGATGGTCTTTCTTCTGCTTCGTCCATTACCCAGGATTCTTCAATGGCTGCGGGATCTGAAAGATTCTGAGACAGATGTCGATGATCTGAAAAAACCGGTCATTCGCGGGAAGAATGAGTTTTCCATGATCGTCGATGAGGTAGAAGATGTTACACATGATCTGTTAAGTCTCGACCGGTCAAGAAAAGAATTTGTATCCAATGTATCACATGAACTGAAGACGCCGCTGAGTTCTATCAAGGTTCTGACTGAATCACTGCTTCATCAGGATGGGGTGCCGGAAGAACTATACAAGGAATTCTTACAGGATATTAACAGTGAGCTCGACCGGATGAACGGAATTGTCAGCGATCTGCTCACATTAGTACGATTGGAGGAAGGAGAAAATGTACTCAATCTTTCTACTTTCTCTATCGGTGACATGACGGATGATATCATCAAGAGAATGAAACCG
>JAFOIR010000094.1 GCA_017420625.1 Bacillota bacterium | reverse complement strand
TCATTGGCCACAGGATTGACATGGGCACTGATGACTTCAAGTCCCAGAGAGTCAAGATAAGAACGAAGTTCCGTTGCGCTCATGCCGCCGTAATGACAGTCGAACAGTTCCAGTCCGCGGTATCCGGCTCTTTTGTCCATCTCGGCATAGGCTTTGAAATCCCGGGAAATCTCTCCCACAAACGAAGCGGTAATCAAATAGATGTTTTTCATAACAGTCTGATGCTCCCTTCTATTTTTTGATGATCTTTACTGGTCCGCGTTTTTCAAGTTCGGATGGATCCACTGAATAACGGATCCGATCCGGTATCTCCAGCCTGAGCTCTATGACTTCTTCTCTTTTTTCCACCTCTACCGTGATCTTTCCATTCACTGAGTCATAACTGCAGCGGAAGCTATTCATTGAATCCGGCAGATACGGCTTGACAACGATCTTGCAAAATCCCGGTTCCTGAGGCTGTATACCGGCTATACCGTTGTAGTACCACTCGACGATATGTCCCATCATATCATGGCAGTGACTGCGCGGATTCGTCTCCCAGTATTCTCCGAGAGTTGTCATGCCGTCCAGTATGAAGGCATAATAGCTGGGATGCTCTTCTCTGAGGATGAACTTCGCTATCAGATCGTTCATACCGTACTCGCGGGCAGTCTGGATCACATAGGGGAGTCCGACTTCTCCTGCACGGAAGCAGCCATCTCTCTCAAGGGTCTCCCGGAAGGCAAGGACGATATCATCCTTCGCCTCATCGGGGACCAGACCAAAGTACAGCGGAAGTGCCTCACAGGCCTGCGTCGTTACGTTTTCATCACCGTGTTCGAAGCTGCGGTAGATAAAATGGCCTTGCGGATTCTTCACGAGAAGCTTCTCGTTGTAGTTGTTCCTAAGCATCTTCGCATACGCAAGCAGCTCTTCCTTGTCCTCTTCCCTGCCAAGTATTACTGCAAACTCAGCCAGGCACATCGTATCCGCATAGAGAAATGCCGTCTCAATATTTTCTCTTGCCAGTTCGTTGTCAGGATTGCCCCAGTCACCCAGTCCGTGATTGAGGAAACCTTCATGGTTAACTTTGCTCTTGAGATAGTTCAGATACCGCATACCGGCGTCATAATTCTCTTCGATGACCTCTGCATTGCCGTAAAACCGGTAATGCCATCTGGCACCCAGGATCAGGGCTGAGCCCCAGGGAATGATATCGTAGAAACTCCCCATGCCCGGTACCGGCAGTACGTTCGGAATATAGCATGGTGCCTGTGAAGGGATAAGCCCGTCTCCTGCAGGGATCTGATGACCGCCAAAGTCATAGAAGTAATCCTCTGCCGTATGCTGTGCTGCTCTCATATCCCTAAGGAACTTGTTCCACAGATGGCTTCCGTCCTTCATGAACATGATAGCCGGAGCCATCAGATGATTGGGCTCCTGCCAGGCAAAACGTTCGATCGTCGGACAGTCGGTATGAACACTCATCATATTTGCTTCGACAGATTTCTCCACCATGTTGTAGATCTGATTGAATCTGTCATCATCGCAGGTAAAGGATCCGTCTGTCTTCCACGCACTGGATATAGCATCAGCGCTAAGGCTGATTACTTTCGTATCCGGTCTGCTCGTCTCTACAGCAGCTACCATTCCGGCAAAATAGGTATAGTGCATGCGGAAAGTCTCGTCAGTATCATCCGCACCGATAATGAAGGTGATCACAGCATCCAGCGTCACCCAGCCCTTCATGACCTGATCAACATCCCCGTCAGCGGTAAGTTTTTCTGCCGGATAAATGCGAATTACATCTCCTTTTTTGCCTCTGGCTTTCACATTCAGCATTCCGGATATGTTCTGCCCGAATGTATAGATGTCTTTGCCATTCACACTGCCCAGCCGCTTGCCTTCATAAGTCCGTATGACTCTGATTGGCGGCTGGAACTGATCCACCATTTCGGCTGTTCCGGAAGGCTCCTCTGCCTCCTCAAGCAGCTCTGCTTTTTTCCATGCAGAATCATCGAAGCCAATATCATTCCATCCCTCTTGATACAGCCTGTTGTCCACCGTTTCAGAACCGTAGACGTTGGACTGAGTAACATAATGAAGGGCTGTCTTCCATTCCTGATCTGCGGTGATGGCTTCTGTCTCTCCATCAGCATATTCGATCGTCAGTTCTGCTGCGAGGATCAGATCCTTTCCGAACGATTTGTATGGATTGGGATTAGGCGGCATGAACGGCGGAAAAGAGAACGTGTAATGCTCGTCATTTTTGATGAACCAGCCGTTGCCTACGCCGGCCGCCATAACATTTTGTCCTTGTCTGAGATGATCAGTAAGATCAAATGTCACATATTCGATATACTTTCTGTAGTCTGTCCAACCCGGGTCGAGTTCATGATCAGAGACCTTCCTTCCATTGACATACAGTTCGAACTGTCCAAGGCCACAGACTCTGGCCTGTGCTTTCACAAAGGGCTTTTCTATGATCAATACTCTTCTTGCGAGAAACGGCCTGTCGCCATAGCCCCTGATGAATCTTCCAATCCTGCTCATTTCCGTGGTGTTCCTTTATCTGTGAATAATCTCCAGTCTGAGTTCTATAACTCCATTCGTTATTATACATCACAGGGCTTCTTTTGAAAAATCCTTCTTAAAGATTCACTTTGAATTACTTTTGCAACCTTGCAGTTTACTGGTATTAATATCACCGAAATCATGGTAAAATGAAAATAATAAACGCACTAAAATAATATAGATCGATTACCTGTCAAATATTGATTTATGGAGGATGCCATGGAAAAGAAAACCAGTTCCTTTCGATATGCCATCGGTATGTTTGGAACATCCATTCCCATCAACATGTTCAAGACCTATGCAGCTGCCTTTTATGTCATACAAAAAGGCGTTACCACGGCGCAGATGTCTCTGATATTGTTCATTTATACATTTGTGGATGCCATTGACAATCCGGTCTACGGTCTCCTTTCAGACAGGACCCGTTCCCGCTTTGGGCGGCGGCGGATCTGGCTCTTGATCGGAACGCCGCTTCTGGTTCTTTCGTTCATCTTCTTCTTTAATATCCCCGGTTTTCTGGCCAAGGACGGAATCTTTGTTTACATGCTTCTCATGTATATCCTGACAGGAACCCTGGATTCACTCATCAATGCGAACTACGGAGCCCTCTTCCCGGAACTGTTCCCTACCGATACGGAACGTGCCAGAACAAATGCCCTCAGGCAGGCTTTTCAGCTCGTCGCGATGGTCATCAGTATCGCTCTGACTCCTATCGTCACTGAAAAGCTGGGCTATGGAACAACCGCCATTATTTATGGTGCTCTGGCCGCTGTCGTAATCATCTATATGGCTCTGGGATGCCATGAAGTAACCATGACCGACGAACAGAAAAAGCCAGAGCTGTTCTCGACTCTCAAGGATATGCTGACCAACTCAAAGTTCTGGCTGTTCGGCCTGACCAACGCCTTCTACAGCGCCTGTATGTCTTTAGTCATGGCAGCTGTCTCGTTCTATGTGACTTACACCTTGAAGCTCGGCGGTATGGCCAACACCATCCTGTTGGCAGTGGTGCTGTTTATCGCCGTGGGTTTTGTGGCTCTGTGGGCTCGATTTGTAAAGAAATATACCCTCATGCCCGTCTGGCGCTGGGCTCTGATTGCGCTGACGGTCGCTTTCATCCCCTTGTTCTTTGCCAAAGATCTGGTGTCTGCCATTCTGGGCTGCGTACTTCTGGGTATCGGCTATGCCGGGGCCATCACGACCATGGATCTGATCGGTGCTCGTGTGATGGACGATGATTATCGGCGTCATGGAATCAAGCGGGAGGGCTTTTTCTCAAGTGCCATGGGTTTCATGAACCGTCTCAACGGGCTGTTCACGAGTCTTGCATTCCTGTTAGTCGGCAAGTTCTACGGCTTTGAGAGCGGCGATGTCCCGGGTGACAATCCTGCCGGTGCCGCGCGGTTCTTACTGGTGGTCTTCCCGTTCTTTGCCATGGTGTGTTCCGTGATCATCTCCCGCTTCCTGCACTTCCCGGAAATCGACAATAAACCTTCAGAGGCCAGTCAAAAACCAGCCGATCCGGCATAACAGACTGATGAAACAGCGATATTTAATCATCAACGCGGATGATTT
>JAFOIR010000093.1 GCA_017420625.1 Bacillota bacterium | reverse complement strand
TAATCCTCTAAAGAATTGAATTTCATTGATGTCCCCTTAAGATACAGATTTTTGTAAACTGTTTACAATTGATTATACCACACTATAAGCGCAGACTTACACCCCTCTTTTGCGCAGGGTCGGTTTTTTCAAAAAACCCATCAAATCTGTTGACAAAACTCCGGCTCCCCTTTATTATTTAATTAAACAAGTGTTTAATCGTTTAATCGATACTGACGGAGGTGGCTTTTATGACAATGAACAATCCCCTTCCCCACGATCACGGGAAAGGCACAGCTGAACTTCTCAAAACGAAACCCGAAGAAGAAGATTTTATCACCGTATCGGAGATGTTCGATCTGATCAACGACAGCACCAGGCTGAAGATCCTCTGGCTTTTGTGCCACACCGAGGAATGTGTTATCAACATTGCCGCTGCTGTCGGGATGAGTTCACCGGCTGTTTCGCACCATCTGCGCATACTGAAAAACGCCCGCGTGCTCACTTCACACAAGGATGGAAAAGAAGTCCACTACACGCTGGCTGATACCGATGTCGCGCAGAAAGTCCATCAGCTGATCGATATCGCATTTGACATAGAACACTGAACAAAACCAGGAAAGGAAACACAAAATGAAAAAGACATTCCAGCTTGAAAATCTCGACTGTGCTCACTGCGCCGCAAAAATGGCAGAAGCCATAAACAAACTCGACAAAGTAAAGGAAGCGGATATCGCTTTCATGACACAGAAGCTGACTATCGAGGCGGAAGAGGAAGATTTTGATTCTATCCTCAAGGACGCCCAGAAAGCCATCAAGAAAGTTGAACGGGGCTGCAAGATCGTAGTTTAGGCATCAGATCACGGGCGGTAATCAAAACGCCGCCTTTAAACACAGATCATCAACACAGGACTAAAATGAAAAAAGGCATACTTACAAAATCGCAGAAATTTCAGATAATGCGCATATGCATCTCGGCGGTTCTGCTCGCTCTGGCGATGCTGCTGCCGGTAACCGGCTGGGGAAAGATCGTACTTTTCCTGGCTGCTTATGCTGTTGTCGCCTACCCTGTACTCTGGGAAGCGCTTCTCAACATCATCCACGGGCAGGTCTTTGATGAGAACTTTCTCATGGCGCTTGCAAGTATCGGCGCGCTGGGAATGAAAGCCTTTTCAGAGGCCGTCGCAGTCATGCTTTTCTATTCTGTCGGTGAGCTTTTCGAAAGCTATGCCGTCAACAAGTCCAGACGTTCAATCACTGAACTCATGGATATCAAACCGGATCACGCGACTCTCCTTAAAGACGGAGTCGAGACCGTAGTCGATCCGGGTGAAGTTTCGCCCGGCGATCTGGTCATAGTCAAGCCCGGTGAAAAAGTGCCTCTCGACGGCACCGTGGAGGAAGGAACTTCTTCTGTCGACACATCCGCTCTGACAGGCGAATCCATTCCGGTCGATGTATCCGAAGGCGACGATATCTCCAGCGGATGCGTCAATCTGTCAGGTCTGCTCACTGTGCGCGTCACGAAGGAATTCGGCGAATCCACAGTTTCAAAGATCCTGGATCTTGTTGAAAACGCAGCGAGCAAAAAAGCTCCCACAGAAAAATTCATCACAAAATTCGCCAGATACTATACTCCCGCAGTTGTTGCGGCAGCTGTTATCCTGGCTTTCGTACCGCAGATATTCGAGCCTGCGCACCCGGTAGCAGACTGGTTCACATCCGAGTGGGTCTACAGAGCTCTCATGTTTCTGGTCGTTTCCTGCCCATGCGCTCTGGTGATCTCCGTGCCGCTGAGCTTTTTCGGAGGGATAGGCGCTGCTTCGAGGAAAGGCATCCTCATCAAGGGCAGCAGCTACATGGAATCCCTGACAAAGATCGATACAGCCATATTCGACAAAACCGGCACACTCACAACCGGAGTATTCAAGGTGACCGACGTGAAGGGTCCGGACGATACTCTGATGCTGGCGGCCTATGCTGAGAATTATTCATCCCACCCCATCTCTCTTTCCATAAAGGAAACTTACGGGGAAGACATCGACGAGAACCGGATAAAGGACGTCCATGAACTGGCAGGAAAAGGGATCTCCGCGATAATAGACGGCAGGCAGATATACGCAGGCAATGCCACCCTGATGAAGGACCAGGGCATCGAAGTGCCGGAATCAAGTGAGCCGGGCACCCTTGTATATGTGGCTGAAGACGATACGTATCACGGACACATCCTTATCTCAGATGAAATAAAGGAAGACTCCGCTGAGGCGCTCGCCTCACTGAGAGAGCAGGGCATAAAAACAGTCATGCTGACAGGCGACAGAGACGTGATCGCAGAGCACGTTGCGGAAAAACTCGGTATAACAGAAACCCACAGCCAGCTTCTTCCTTCCGACAAGGTAGCTCTGGCTGAGAAAATCATAGATTCCGATGAAAGCGGCAAAGTCATGTTCACAGGCGACGGCATCAATGACGCGCCTGTCCTTGCCCGCGCGGACATAGGCGTCGCAATGGGCGGCATGGGTTCCGAAGCCGCGATCGAGGCGGCTGACGTGGTGATCATGGATGACAAACTTTCCAAACTGAGGACTATTATCTCTATCGCGAAACGCACCATGAGCATCGCAAAACAGAACATAGTTTTTGCCCTCACAGTAAAAGCCGTGATCCTTGTGATCAGCGCCATCGGCCTTGGAAATATGTGGCTGGCTATCTTCGCTGACGTGGGCGTAAGTGTCATCGCCATACTCAACTCCATGCGCACTCTGGTCACAAGAGACTGAAGCTCCATATTCCCCACCCGGGAAAAACAATATTGAGAATAACACCTGCGCATATAAACGGACCGAAAGCAAAATACTGCTTCCGGTTCTTCTTTTTGATACGCTGCAAGGCCATGAACCCTGCCGCGAATATTCCTGACGCAAGAAGTACGACGATCATTACGGACACCAGCCTGCGCCACCCCAGAAGAAATCCGCATACTGCCGTCAGTTTGATATCCCCGCCGCCGAAACAGTCCCCCGCAACGAGGTTGATCAGCGCCATGGGCGCCGAAACGATAAACAGCCCGGCCACCCTCTCCATGATGCTTATGCTTTCCGGACCACCGTCCGCAACTGCACCGAGCGCCGCAGTTACATACGGAATCACCTCAGACGCAATCACCGAAACCAGCGCCACAGCTCCCAGCGCCATCACCCATCTGTCCGGTATGATCATATACTTTACATCTGTGATAGCCATGATAAGCAGCAGCCACACTGCAATCAACACTATTACACACTGAAACCTCAGGCATCCCTCTGTTGCTGCTCCTGCCGCCGCACCTTCACCAACCACCGCACCCTCGCCTGCCGCCGCAACCATGCCAGCCGCCGTAACCACTGCGGAGGCCATTCCGCTCACCACGTATTCAAGCTTTTTCAACCCGTACCGCCCCTGTGGCTTATTCTCTCTGTTCTCCATCCCCCTGCATGTCCTTCTTTCTCTTTATGGCGTTATCTTCCATGTCATAACTGCAACTTGCTTCTCACATGGTATTGCCACAGAGTCCCGGCCTCAATGAACCCGCAGTTCAAAAACTGTCGGAAATTACGTACAATGCCAAACATTTGCGGATCATTTTGGGGATGCTTCTTTTTTAACCATTTTTTCATATATAAAAATTATGGTTAAAAAATGCGGGACTGCGGGGCTCCGATTTGTCTTAATTACCGAAAAGGGAGAAAACCCGAACTTTTAAGGCCCGAAAACG
>JAFOIR010000092.1 GCA_017420625.1 Bacillota bacterium | reverse complement strand
TCGGAATCACATACCGCTCGATCCGCTTATGCAGCTTCTTGGCTATCGCCATATCCAGCGGACGATGCCGATAGCTGATAAAAGCTTTATATCTTCTTTCGGCTGCTGCCTCTTCCATCTCTATCCTCCCAGCCCATAAATCGAAGGAATCCTTCCTTGTAGCCCTCCATGAAACGAAAAACGGATGGCGCAAATTCTTCATTGTCCCGCATGCGTTCAAATTCCTCGCGGCTCAGCCACCTGGCGTCCATGACTTCTCCGTCGGAAAAGAACAGATCCTCCAGATTCACATCCATCGTTACGCCGTAGTTTTTTCCGATCCCATGTGCTTCTCTCGTCGCTTCACCCAGATAGACGATCTGGTCGGCTGTGACGTCGATTCCTGTTTCTTCCTTCAGTTCCCGGATAACTGCCTCCACCGGCGTCTCGCCCGCCTGAACATGACCGCCGGTATTTTCCCATTTGCCGGGCATGAACCGTTTGGTAAGACTTCGCCTGGTGGCAAAGATCTGCCCGTCTTTGTTTCGGATCCAGATCCCGACAGACATAACATACTCCCCTTCAGAAAGCGGGGTGTCTTTCGGCACGATCCGGCCGGTCTTTCTTTCCTGTGCATCGTATACATCTGCATATTCCATTGATCTTTCCTCATATGAAAAGCTGCCTTGGCAGCTGTCAAGAAAAACGGGGTTGTAGCAAAATACAACCCCTGCATTTATGAAAAATGGGCTTATAATCAGCTTTTTCTGAATCCGCCACAAGTCATTGGGGTGGATTCTATATTTTTTTACTGCGCCGCCCAGTACTTTTTTGATTTTCTGGGCGGCTGAATTAGTTGACAGACTATCTCTTCCAATTCCTGGGTTGGCTGAGACTTTTGACTTTTATCTTATCCAGAAAAACTACTGGATGGAAGAGTCGTCTGGGCGAGAAAATTTCCTGACCGAGAATCCTTTCCAATCACTGGATAAGATAGTCCTTCCGGTTACTATATGCTCCAGAAATCGTAGGTAATTTTGGGCGGCAGGATAGTTTCAAATGCAATATTCCCCAACCGGCTCCTATAAGGACCTCTCATAGGACTTTTTCCCCTATGAATTGAATTCTTTCTGATTTCCGGATACGGATCAGATTGCATTCTCGTCGCTCATCAGATCGTTCATCAGTTTTTCCCTGACTTCGCTGACGTTTGTCTCGCGTATTTTCTGGCGAAGCGGCAGGACACTTCTCGGAGAGACTGAAAGCTCATCCAGTCCGATGGACAGGAAGGTCTCTGTCAGTTCCAGATCTGCACCGAGCTCACCGCAGATACCGACCCATGCGCCATGCTTATGCGCATTCTCGGTCACGAGTTTGATCAGGCGGAGCACCGCCGGGTGATGCGCATTGAAGAAACGGCCAAGATCATTGTTCTGACGGTCGCAGGCCAGGGTATACTGTGTCAGGTCATTCGTACCAATGGAGAAGAAGTCCACGATCTGCGCCAGACGGTCAGAAATGACAGCCGCTGCCGGTGTCTCAATCATGATACCGATCTCTACATCATCGGAATACGCAATGCCTTCCGCATCAAGTTCCGCACGAACCTGATCGCACATTTTCTTTGCTTCCTTGACTTCCCAGACAGAGGTGACCATCGGGAACATGATGCCAAGCTTACCGAAAGCGGATGCGCGGAACAGTGCACGAAGCTGTGTCCGGAAGATCTCCGGGCGGTTCAGGCAGATACGAAGCGCACGGTTGCCGAGCGCCGGGTTCTCTTCCTTGGGCATATCAAAGTATGCGATCTGCTTGTCGGCACCGATATCCAGCGTACGGATCACGACTTCCTTGCCGTCCATGTCGGAAAGGACCTTCTTATATGCCTCAAACTGATAATCTTCGGTGGGATAATCGTCGCAGTTCAGATACAGGAACTCACTGCGGAACAGACCGACACCGCCGCCGTCATTCTCAAGTACTGCCGGTACATCGGAAGGATCGCCGATGTTGCAGAAGATCTTGATCTTCTGGCCGTCTTTGGTCTCGTTCGGCTGGCCTTTGAGCTGGTTCAGAAGCGCCAGTCTCTTCAGCTGCTCTTCCCGTTTTTTCATCAGGTGGACGCGGGTATCCTCATCTGGATCTACCGCAACGATACCGGTACCGCCGTCGATGATGACTTCGCGGCCTTCATACTCTTCTTTCAGCTGATCGCCCACACCGATGATTGCCGGGATACCCATGGTACGAGCCAGGATCGCAGTATGGGAAGAACCGGAACCGCCGGAAGTGACGAAGCCAAGAATCTTGGATTTATCGAGCTGAACCGTCTCGGAAGGAGCCAGATCGTCGGATGCCAGCACGACCGGAACATCGGAATCGATGCCGCCCTGCACGATACCCAGAAGAATTCCGACGATACGGCCGGAAACATCTTTGACATCCGCTGCACGGGCTTTCATATACTCATCGTCCATGGTCGCAAACATATCGGCGAACTGGGCACCGACATCGGTGACGACTGCTTCCGCATTCTGTCCTTCGTCCAGGATCAGACCCTGAATGGTCTCTTC
>JAFOIR010000091.1 GCA_017420625.1 Bacillota bacterium | reverse complement strand
GAGGTGGCTATGTTTCCATACCCATCAGCCCTTTCCCCTAATTTGAGGTATTTGATACAATCAAGTTGGACATCTGGAAATGCACACCCTTTTGCACACTGTTCAGATGCACTTGATTGTATCCGTTTCCCGCGCAGATGGACGGGCGGAATTCTTACTGCTTGCGCGTACATGATGGTCTCCTCGATAAACTGGAATTATCAGTTGCATTTATAATATTTGCTTTAAGACTTGATGATGCTTGCAAGTGCCACACATACTACGATAATTCCTGCTCCAGCAATGCCAGCTGGCGATAGCGCTTCTCCGAGCAGGAGGAATGAAAACGCTGCGGTCATCACCGGGCAGAGGCTCTGGATCAATGCGACCGATCTGTCGGAGATCTTCATCAGGGCCAGATTCTGCAGCAGATACCCCAGAAATGTACACATAAGTGCGAGATACAGGATAATACCCCAAGCCCGGGGGGTTGTCGTTTCAAGATGAATCCCGCTCTCAAACATCATGCTTCCGGCCAAAGCAATCACAGCAGAACATCCTGCCATTAGACATGTCATGCTGGCCGGGTCAACCTCATCCAGATATCTTTTGCTGAAAACAAGTGCACCTGCCGACATGAACGCCGCAATGACAGATATCACTTCACCTGCACCAAATCCCGAAAGCCCGCCCTTCGCACAGAGCAGATACATTCCCGGAAGAACCAGCATCTGCAGTGTAATATGCTGCCACCTGTAGCCGGTGTGGTATATCAGGTATGCAAATGCCGGTGTGATCACGATTGAGAGTGATCTGAGGAAGGCTACGGAGGTGGCGTCTGTCAAAGCCAGCGCCACATTGTTGAGCACATAACACATACTGATACACACACCCGGAATCAGCCATGATTTAACAGGCACAGTCCTTACAGTTCTGATGATTCTCCTGTGATAAATTGCTAAAGAGAATGCAAAGGCAATCAGATACCTTGCCGTCATCATTGCATATACGGGTGTCACTTCAAAAGCAATCTTAGATATCGGGTCCCCGAACCCATAAATAAGGGATTGAAGTAAGATAAGCGCTTCAGCCTGTATTGTAGAGATGTTTCTATATGTTTTCATTGATTTCATCCTTGCAAATCCCGATTTGTATCGCTGCTATCATTATAACAAAACAGCCGCAGAAAAATCTACGGCTGTAAGAAAAACTGGAATTTGTCTAAGTTATGCTGTCAGGCAAAGGCATCGCAAACCCGTCACCGATTGCTATTCCATGGACTCATTCGCCTGTTCAGACATTTGCTTCTTGAATGAGGAAGCGTAATATACGATCTTTGTAATCCGGAGCGGTATCATACGATGCGTGCCCATAACCGTCATACATATAAAGCGAAAAATCCCTCCGCCTGTTCAGACGTTCCGCAATCCGCAAAGTTGCATCAGCGCCCAGAATCTGATCATCCTTCGAACCGATTGCCAGTATCGGGCAGGCAATCTTTCCCAAATCCTTTGTAATATCAAAGCCCTTCATGCTTTCCGCCAGTATAACAAAGCGATCCAAATCCTCATCAGTCACGCATTTTGCAGCTTCAAGCAAAAGTTCCCGCGACTGTTCAAACACATCCCGCGGGTAAATGGCCTCACCAAAGGCCAGATACAAATCCGCCTTGTTACCACTCTTCGCCATTTGAATCCACGTTTCAACTGCCTGATACTGCGCTCCTTCAATACAGGCAGACGTGGAACCAAGAACGAGCTTATGTATAAGTTCCGGTTGTTCGATTGCCAGCCTCATAGCAATCATGCCGCCAAGGGATGCGCCAAAAACACATACCCGGTTAAGACCCAACGCCCGAATTGCTCCTGCCGTATCCTGTGCCATCTCATGCATAGGGTAAGCAATCGGCATTTCTTTTCTGTAGTCAAATACATAGATTGTATAATCGTTTGCAAGCCTCTGGTATGCTTCCGCGACAGCATCCGCAAAAACCATGACGCTCTGCACACTAAGCCCCGGCAGGATCACCAGTGTTTCTTTTCCATGCCCGAACCGGAAAAAATCCATCGAGAACGATTCCGTTCTTACTGTTTCAATTTGTACCGTTGTCATTCCCAACCTTTCTTCACAAATCCCGATTTGTACGGTTAATATTGATTTTCTTTATTATACCAAAACAGCCGCGGAAAAATCTACGGCTGTAAGAAAAACTGGAATTTGTTTGAATCTTCACCAGATTTACCACTTAAGCCCCGCCCGATCGTACGCCCGGCGAAGATTGTTGTGTATAACAATATAGCAACGACTATCTTCGGAATTTTCAACGGCAGGGTTGCCTATCTCAGCACTGTTTGACGCCTTCGCAAAAGCCTTCTTCTGATCTTGCGCTGACAGTTTGGGATCAAATGCTGCAGACAACGCGTTTCGCCCCGCATCCTGAAATGCACGCAGAGCCTCGAACTCATCCTCAATCAGATTTTTCGCGAGCCTTTCCGTCAGCGTCTTACAAAGTTCATCGGAGATCCTGAACGGGAAATCCCGCTCGGACTTAATCCGCGCTCGCAGATCCTGCGGCACGGGATAACGATACGTCCCGTGCAGATACGTGCCTTCCGTGAAACCGAACATATCCGCGTCGCGCTTGTCGGTCCGTTTCGTGAACGTAAATACAATAAAGGCCTTCCTCATCAGGCTGCCCGTCGAAACGCTCTTGTGATAGACGCTGTAGCCCATGTAACGGTCGTAGTGGTCATAGACCCAGCCGTCGTCGAGCATATCCTGCTCTGGATGTTCGGAAAATCGGTACTCACGGATCATCATAGTATTGCCGAAGGTGGCGGTAATATTGGCATCCGATTTCCATTTTACCGACGTAATCCTGTACAGTGCGCCGGTCGCTTCCCACTCATACTCTTCTTTGTAAATGAGGAGTTCACGAAACGCGATATCCCACCGATGAAACGGATACGAAACGATCGTTTTGCCGCTCTTTCCGTAATAGACAGTATCCTCGTCTATCGACACGGGCTTCGACCGGTCGCAGGTGAAGGCGTACCATTCCTCATATATGCCGGTTTTTCTGCATTCATCGAGAAACTGCTCCTTAGATTTGATCCGGCACTTATCGAGCAGTTCCTGTTCCCGCTTTGCAAAATAAGCTTTCTGTTCTTCTTCGGTCATTTGTTTTTCCTCTACAACTTCCGATTTGTACGATTAACACTGATTTACTTAATTATAACAAAACAGCCGCAGAAAAATCTACGGCTGTTAGAAAAACAACAATTTTCCTTACAAAAAAACAGCCGCGAAAGTTCGTTAAACTTCCACGACTGTCGAATAGGTTACTGTGCAAAATTGCGATTTAGCGTGAGAAGTACCGCGCGATCACAATTTGTGACCTCAAAGAAGCAAAAAATCCCTGCAGGCAGTATTTAACTTCTTCAAATGTTTCTTTCTTCTTTCCGGTTCTTTCATCCATGTACAGACTGCGGTTCACCTCAATCATCAGGCTCTGTACCCGTTTGTCCTGCAAGGAGTAAAAAGGTTCAGGGACCACGGTTCCGGCAAAGGGCGTGTTAACCGCCACTTCCAGTCCTGCTTTCGTAAAATATTCGTTAGCCATAGCCAGCAGGTCGTCCGGAGTAAAAACAGGATCTGCCCCAAGACATATCTCCGGACGTTTAAGATGCTGATTCCCTTTTGGTTCATACGGCAGTACCGATGCCGAAAAGGAATGTCCGTCAATGATCAATGCTCCGCCAAACGCGGTTAATTGTTTCTGCACTGCTGACCTGAACCTGCTGTGATGCTGCTGATAGATTTTCAGCGCTTTACCGTAAGCCTGCAGCCCTGCCCATGAAGTAAGCGGACTGCGTTTTAGCAGGCCGCCGTCTGACATGCGCGTGTAATACATGCCCATGCCTTTCTGCCACATCGTTTCATCTTCCGGATCCAGGAACCGTTCCGGGTCGCACACCAGCCGGCTGAATTGATGAACGACAGCCAGGCAGCCCGGGCAGGCAAACAGTTCATCCGTGTACCAGTCGGTCATGCACAGCAATTCGCTGTGCAGTTTTTCTTTTTCCGGCAAAAACTCCTGTTGGAAGATTTTTGGAATGTTCGTGCTGCTGTGAGGAATATGGACGATGATCCGCGGCTGTTCCGTTGTTTTTCCAAACGCTGGCAGGCAGCTTTTGCATTTTTGTAACGCTGCCGAAACAAGTTTGATTGATTTCATTTTCTTTCGCCTCCTGTTTGCGATCATAAAGAGACAAAAGAAAAAGCCCATCGTTATGATGGGCTGTAACTTCAACTTCCCATCATACAAGCTTTAGCACCTTAGCCGTTCCGGCCAGGTTGCTGTACGGTCACCGAGCTTGTCTCTCGCGTACTCTTTATGGTCAATTGGGTTCCGTTTCCGGATTATGTATTAAATTTTGGACAGTTTTCACTGCCAGTTTATTATACCAAATGTTGGTCAGGTCGTCAAAAGGAG
>JAFOIR010000090.1 GCA_017420625.1 Bacillota bacterium | reverse complement strand
TTTTACTCATCCTTATACTCCTCCCCGGTTTGTGGATTCTTCATAGACGATGACCATGGTGCCGTAATCTGTCATTTCATAGAGCTTTTCTACCATCTCATAAGGGGTGTTGATACAGCCGCCTGATCCGTTGCGAAGATAGATATCTCCGCCGTATTCGTCTCTCCAGCGGGCTGCATCGTGAATCCCGTAGGATACACCATAAAAAGCCATCCAGTAATCAACGAAGGACTGATGATCGAGCTCGATATAGCCGTCAGCCCGGTACCAGATGGGTTCAGCGCAGCAGGGTGAATCCGAATAACCCTTCCGTCCGGTAACGACATCGGTATCCAGCATGAGTTCTCCGTGTTCATAGTACCACAGGTGCTGATCATCGATCGAGATCTCAATATAGGTGCCGTCGTACTCGGTACCGACACCGAATTCATCGACCGTCAGACCCGGGATCTTGACTTCTGTCTCGACCGTCTTTCCGCCCTGCTGTGTTTCGACCTTCTTCATCCGGTACCAGCAGGCCGGCATCTCCAGATCGCCGATCAGGGGAAGATGTTCAGAAAGGGATTTCACCATTTCATCCGTATCGAATGTATAAAGATAAACATCCTGATTGTCCCCTACCGGAACCAGATGTCCTTTGGTGGTCAGAAAACCGCGGCGGTGTTCGACATTCGGATACTTCTCCGCCAGCGCTTTCGTATAAGCCTTGACAGCCGCTTCGTCGATCTGATAGGAAGCGTCTTCTCCGATATGGACCATCTTTCGAAGTTCTTCTTCACTGACGGTTTCAGTCACATCGTCATAGATCCGGATCGTAAACGCTTTGCGGTATACACTTTCGACCAGTTTGAGCCTTGTCTGGAAGATCGGTTCATCCTCACGAAGCTGTGCGGTTTCGTAACAGCTGGTCACATCGACCGAGCTTTCACCTGCCCTTGCGGCAGAGAGAATCATGGCTTTTGCTTCTTCTTTTCGGATCTGACATCCGTCGTTGGCCGGAACCAGGTATACCTGATCGGTTCCGTTGCCTGCCAGATGCGCGTCTACCGGTGCGACCTGGTTCTCATCCTGCATACAGTAGAGTTCGTCGATCAGTTCTTCCAGTTTTTTCTCATCAAAAGTAAAGCCTTCCTGTGGGAGAGAATAGCTTTCAGCAGACAGGAAATCTTTAAACCAAAGAGGTGTATTCTGATATTTCAAAAGAGCTTTTGTATCGTAAACGGCGTAGTAATCCGCATTGATGAGCTGAAGACGCTCTATCATGGTCTCGCCGGTCTCGGCGTTTTTCATGATCACATCCATGGTGGGTGCGGTGCGGTTGATAGCCTTTTCCGCTGCCTTGGCTGTTTTGCCGCCCACCTTCACGCCGTTGATGGTGGTACCCGGCCAGAAAACCGTCGTGGACCGGATATAACCAAAGAAATAGATGCCAAGAACGACCAGGATCTCGATCAGAATGATCGCCAAAGATCCCAGCCTTTTTGGTTTTCTTTTTGTCTTCTTCACGCTCACTGCCTGTTCCAAAGTGCTCTGTACCCTCGCTCGTTTCTCTCTGTATTTTAACTTTTATCGGCCTTCTGACGCTTCGTAGATGAGCACTGGAGTGCCCAGATCTGCCATTTCAAAAAGTTCTGCCATCGCATCAAATGGAGTGTTTACACATCCGTGTGAACCATCCCACAGATAAATATCTCCACCGTATGCGTCTCTCCACCGGAAAGCATCGTGAATCCCGTACTGTCCGCCAATGAATCCCATCCAGTAGTCGGAGATCGCACCGCCCTGCAGAACGTTGCGGCCATGACATGTATAAACAACCGAATAAACACCACAGGGTGTATCCCATACATATTTGTCTCCGGTGACGACATCGGTCTCAAGTTTCATGACACCCTTCTCGTAGTACCACATGGTCTGATCATCGATGGAAATCTCAATGTAGGTTCCGTCCATCTCAGTTCCAGGACCAAATTCTCCTTCATTAAGACCCGGCTGGATATACTCCGTCTGTATAGTATTACCATCCTTGTCTTCCTTCATGACCGTCACGATCCGGTTCCAACAGGCTTCGACATTCTGGTTTCCGATCAGTGTAAGGACCGGCATGATATTTTCCGCCGTTCTTTCCGGATCGAAGGTATAGTCATAGGTGTCCCTGGACTGGCCGACTGCTACCACATATCCTCTGGAAGATAAAAAGCCGCGGCGATGATTGACCGTCGGGTATTTCTCTGCCAGCATTTTGCAGTATTCCTGGACGGCTTTCTCGTTGATGGTATAGGTAAGATCCTCATTGATCGTGACCATCTTCTTAAGTTCGGTCATACCAAAAGATTCCCAGGTATCGTCCACGATATGGACATTGACGGTCTTATTGTAGATGCTTTCCGTTCGCTTGGCTACAGCCTGGAAGATCTGATCATTTGACCAGCGCTCCGCTGTCAGATAGCAGCCGGTAATGTCCGCTACGGTGCTTTCATTATCAACCGCATGATGAACCAGGTCTCTTACCTGATCTTCGATGACCTGACAGCCATTGTCCGCTTCTTCGATCACGACCTTGTTCTGTCCATTGCCCACCAGATACGCATCCGCGGGTGCTACCTGGTTTTCTTTCTGCATGCAGTAAAGTTCTTCCACTTTCTGCATGAGCTTATTTTCATCATAGGTAAAGGCAGTCTTTTCCATCTGGAGTTTCGGCACTTCAAAGAGCATGACCGGCCAGGTCAGATGGCGCTGGTTTTGAAGTGCAGAGGCTGTCTCATAGGAAGCCCAGTAATCACAGTCTTTCAGAGGGATCTCCTCTTCCAGATTTTCGAGCGTTTCGGCATTTTTCTGAACGACTGTCAAATAAGGGGCGGTTCTGTTCAGGGCCTGTTCGGCCTGAGCTGCATCCATGGTTCCGACATCGACTCCATTGATTGTTGTTCCCGGCCAGAACCGAAGACGAGAGTAGGCAGTGCCTGCCATATATGCGATCAGAAGCAGGCTGAAAAGACTCCAGCCTATAATTTTCAGTGCTTTTTTCATTAGTAAACTACCACCGGTGTTCCAATTTCTACTGCATCAAAGAATGGCTGACAGAAATCGTAAGGCGTGTTGATACAGCCGTGTGATCCGTCGGTCTCATAGATCGTTCCGCCAAAAGTCGAGCGCCAGGACGCATCGTGAATTCCAACGCCATCCCAGGTGATGGGCAGCCACAGTTCGACCGGTGTCTGATAATCATCGCCGATCAGGGTGACTTTCGTACGCTTCGCCCAGATCTTGAAAAGACCCACCGGCGAGTCCGTCTTGCCTTTGGTTCCTGTTACTATATCGGTTTCCATGGACAGTTTGCCGTCCACATAGTACCAAAGATGCTGATCTGCAATGGAGATCTCAACATAGGTTTCGCCGATATCGTTCTTGGTCTTGTCGCTCCAGGTTCCCTGGTCATCCCAGTAAGCCTGACACTTGGCATCTTC
>JAFOIR010000089.1 GCA_017420625.1 Bacillota bacterium | reverse complement strand
GGCAGGGCGCTGCAGGAAAAGGCGAAGGATGTTCCCGGGAAAGTAGCCGGCTGTATAGACCTGCCGCCCGAAAAAGCGCAGACGCTGTACATGCTGCTCTATGAACTGCTAGGAAACCAGAAAGGAAAAGGAGGAAAAGAAGTTTGAAATACTCGATTAACGGCCCACCGGAAAGAAGGGTAAAGCAAACAGACCATCACAAGGATGGCCAAGCAGGATAGTCTAGATCAGGCGGACTCCTCCTTAATGACGTATCCTCTGAGTCGGAGCAATTCCAAAGCCTGTTTATGAGTCAGGACTTTCGTCTCATCAGTAGGACGAGGTGTCTGAATAAGATAGCCACTGGCATTATATGCTTCGCCTGTTGAAAGGATGTTCCAGATAGCGGTCAGGAGCATCTTGCAAACAGCGATAATGGCTTTCTTGTGACCACGATGTGATTTAATCCGGCGATAACGTTCTATAATTTCAGGATGATTCTTGGATTTCAATAGAGCGTTAGCAACCTGGACAAGACGAGGTTTAAGGTAAGAGCCAGCCTGAGAGATACGGGTTGATTTTACATGCTTGGCGCTCTGGTCGTTCCTGGGGCAGCAGCCTGCCCAGGAAACGAGATTCTTGGCTGTAGGAAATACGGACATATCGCTGCCGATTTCCGAAAGGATCAGGATTGCAGTCATCGGATCCTTATTCATACCAGGAACGGTACGAATCAGATCGAGATGAGCAGAGTAGGGTTCCACAAGAGTAAGAATTTCCTGCTCAATGCGATCCCTGTGAGCGTTCAGCTCATCAATGTGATTCAGGCATTCCCGCAGTTTGACGGCCTGCTCAGGACAGATAGCGCCGTCAACGGCATCCTGGATCTGATCAATCGGAGTCTTGCAGTGTTTGTCAACGAACGGTGCGACATTGAACTTCTCACCGGGGTGAGCAAGGATGTATTCGGTAATAGACCTGGCGGACTTTCCGAAAACATCTGTGAACACATCATCCAGTTTAAGGCTGGAGACGGTTAGACAGTTCAGAGCACGGTTCTTCTCGCTGGTCAGCATATTCGTCAGCTTAGTGCGGTAACGGATAAGATCGCGAAGATGACGAATATCTGGCGGCGGGATAAAGGAAGGCTTGATCATGCCACACATGAACAGGTCACAGATCCAACGGGCATCCTTACGGTCGGTTTTGTTTCCTTTTTGCGGTTTGGTGTATTTGGGATGGGCAAGGGTTACCTTACAGGTGGTCTCAAGTGCATTGAACACTGGAATCCAGTACTTACCGGAAGATTCCATGCAGACTTCCTCGCACTTGTATTCCTGAAGCCAGGCAGCTAAACGTCGTAGATCCTTTGGAAACGATGAGAAGCGAGCTTCAAAATACTCGGTACGGAAGTTTGCATCGGTAATTCCGATACAGGCAAAGATCCAGGTTTTGTGGACATCTAGTCCGCAGCAATTAAACCGGATGATTTTGAACATGGCGTCCCTCCTACGAAAGATTGTAGGCTCAGCAGGGACTGGCTGTCCGGCGAAATCGAGTCAACTTCGGAAGAGATAAGTTTACGGGCTACGGTTTTGCGCCAATCATTGATGCCTTTAGGACAGCCGACACCATATAAAAATGCGGGGTTTGCCGCTATACAGCCCCGCCACTCACCTCCTCGGGTTCTGTAGTGTGCTGAGGCCTACAGAGAAAGTATAGCAAACTACTATCTGACGCGAAACGGCTCCCCGGTTTCATGACCGCATCGGTGCCTTTCGCAGAAAGGCGGAACATATTTATGAAAAAAAGGGTTTTTCTGTTCCTGCTGAGTTTGCTGGTTTTGATTCCCGCATATATATCTGCAGCCGGAATGCAGGACTTCCTTGATTTTTCGGAAAACGGAGATCCGGTTGCTTTTGAACTGAACGCAGAAATCATTAAGACTCCGCAATTCGATGAAAACCGCACAGAACAGCTGAACCGGCTGCTGAAACATATTCTTTTTTCCGGAATTGCCGGAGAGAAAGAATCAGAAGTGACAGTGTCCTCCGACAATGAAGAACTTTTCAGTATCCTTTCATTTGAACATTCGGATAAGAAACAAATTGTTCTGGCCCCTGATCATGAACATTATTACTATCCGGATTTTTTGGGGAACCCGGAAATGGATGAAATACTGCCGGGATCAACTGAAGAAGCTGAGAGAATTGAAAGAAGCCATAAAATGCAGCAATCGCTCGATGACGTATCGGCATTCTTTGGGAAATTACCGGAAGCATTCCCGGAAAAAGTTTCCAGAACAAAAAATACAGAGAAGTACAGGGATTACGGTACTGCGTCCTATAAGATCGTATTGAAACTGACAGATGAGGAAATGAACAAATATCTTCAGCAGTTTCTTAGCAACGGCAGATCCGGATGTTTCGATCCGCATATGGAGAAGCTGATATTTACAGGACGTCAGGGATTCACCCTTCTGTATACAGAAGACAACAGCCTGCTGAAAGTTTCCTACAGCGGAAAAGGATATTGGGAAGAAAATGACATCAGGGACATCCGCCTCGAATGGAAAACCGCCCGCCGGGATGGATACGCAAGGGATGAG
>JAFOIR010000010.1 GCA_017420625.1 Bacillota bacterium | reverse complement strand
TTCTGAAATCTACATCGATGAACTGGTAGTTAAGGACGTATACAGAGGAAAAGGCATAGGAACACAGCTGATCAAAACGGTTGAAGAAAACTTTGACGGCCAGGGATTCAATAACATAAACTGCTGCACCAACGGATTTCAGGCATCAGATTTTTATGAGAAATGTGGATTTGAACTTGAATTTGTGAGGGAAAACAAATCAGATTCCAGACTGAACAAGTATTTTTACATCAAGTATCTGGATTAACAGATTTCACACAATGTACGAACAGACTATAAGCGATGAAAAGGAGATTGGCTCGCTTCTTGTGCAGTTCGAGAAGGACTATCCCGGTGTTATGAAAGGATCGAATGTGGATGAGATCGCCGGAAATCTGCAAAAGAAAACAGCCAGGGCTTCCATTCTTGCGAAGCTTAGGGAGAAGAAAGCGGAGGTCGAGAGGCAAGACGCCGAATAACCAGGAAGACGGGATACCAGATCGACGAATTACTTAGCAAATAGATGACCAAGACACACAAGAAATGCTTTATTTATGCGGTCAGCGGGGATTTTTTGCCGGGGTTCGGAACCCCCGCGGCTCATTCTCTCCCCCGTTTTTAACGGGGGAGTTTTGTTGCCCGAAATCTTCTGACCCGCCAAAGGATTATGCAGGAAAAGAAACTTATGGTATAATGAAATGCAAAAGAGGCAATCGTTCTATGGAACTTGAAACGATGAGGTGAATGAACGTGAAGATTGAATGGGTGGAAGGCTTTGAAATCTCAGCTATTGCTGAAAACAGCAAAATTGTAATATCCGCAAACAGAGAGGGATTACTCTCGCTGGCAAAGCAGTTGACCGCGCTTGCAGACAGCATACCGGGAGAACACATACACTATGATGAGTATAATTCGCTCGAAGAAGGTTCTGCAGAACTGATCATTGAAAGAATTTACTGAATTTCCTTCGAAACTACGCTTGGAAATTCTTTGGCACAAGGAGGGCGGCACATTATATATGGATAAGTATTCTTTTGTTCTTGGTATGGTCACGGCTTTTTGTGAGTGTGTGGCCGGTGGGTGTAAAAGACTGGCGCTTTCGCCGCCGCTTCGCCACGATGATTATGAAAAAGTCAGAGAGGAAGCCTATGAACTCATCGAAAAGCATGGACTGATTCATTATCATGAGCGGAATCTGGATATCCCGGAAGAGGAACGATTTGAGTGGATTCTGATCGCGTCCAGACAGGAAACGATCAGTGAATATCTGAATATACGGGCGGCAGGCAACAGTCCGGTGAAATCGCTGAAACCGTTCTGGGGCGTGCTCAGCTATGATCCTGAGCAGGCAGTCTTCAGTGGATATGATGCATATAGAGAGTACTTTTTGTCGTGAAAACAGACAGAGGAGAGGAGTAAAGTTCCTCAGGTGAAATGGAGGAGTCAAATGGACATTCGATTGGCAGGTCCTGAGGATAGAGCGTTCTGGTATAGTATCGATCGGCATTTGCCGGAAGCAGAGTTTGACAAAAAAGTGCGGGATCATCAAGGATATGTTCTCGTCGTTGATGATGAACCGATAGGACTATTGCGCTATAATCTGTTTTGGGACAACACGCCATTCTGCACGTTGCTTTATATCAAAAAACCGTATCAGAGACAGGGATATGGCCGATCTTTGATGGAACACTGGGAACAAGATATGAAGGCGAGCGGATATGGGATGGTACTCACCTCGACACAGGTTGATGAAGAGGCACAGCATTTTTACCGTAAATTGGGGTATAAGGACTGCGGCGGACTCATGTTGGATGTGCCGGGTTATGAACAGCCGATGGAATTATTCATGGTAAAACAACTGCATACAAGCTAAGAGAGGCGCTGGAAAAAAGCCCTGGAAATTAAAAAGAAACCGGCGGGGTCCTAGATCACCCGCCGGTTTTTCCATTTGCCGCTTCTGAAGCGCCAGATATCCAAAGCTGCTTTGATACACCAGTCAAGAGCCATCGCCAGGGCGATGCCGATCACCCCCATACCCAGCCATTTGGCCAGCAGGAAGGAAAGGAATGTCCGGCAGATCACGGTGCAGAAGATCGAAGCCCACATCGTGAACTTGACATCACCGGCTGCCCGAAGACCGGAAGAAAGAGGCATTGCAAACGGCTGAACCGTCGCAGAAAACAGATTGTGAATCGCTACAATTATCAATATGAGGTGCTTGGTCTCACTGCTGAGGTCATACAGCGGCAGCAGCACCGGAGTAAGAGCCATGATCAGAATGTTCCAGATCGATGCCAGGACTAAAGACAGACGGGTCAGTTTTTTCATGTACCACTCGGCTGCCTCTTCATCGCCGGCGCCGACACAGCGGCCAATGACCGTGATGAAGATCGTATTCATGGCGGAACCCATGCAGGCCGCCAGAGACCAGAAGGTCTGACCGGTGGAGTTGGCTGCGATCTGTGATGTTCCGAAAGTTGCGATCAGGACACCAAGTACTACCTTGGCAGCCTGGAACAGGGTGTTCTCCACGGAGTTGGGAATCGCAACGCCAAGAATCCGCTTTGCCATAGGTACATCCAGCTTCAGCAGATGTTTCCACTGGATCTGTACGTCCTGACCGTCTTTAAAGCACAGCGACGTCATGATGATGGCAGCTACATACCAGGAAATGGTGGTAGGCCAGGCAACACCGGCAGCTCCTGCATGCAGGACGAAGATGCCGATTGCATTGCCAACGACGTTGACCAGGTTGGTGACGAGTGAAACTTTCATGGTAACAGAGGTCTTGCCCATCGTCCGGTAGAGAGCTGCACCGGCGTTGTAAAGGGCGTTGGCCGGGAAGGACAGAGAAACGATCCACATATAAGTTTTGCAGGCTTCCATCGTAGCCGGCTCGGTCGTGGGATACATCAGCTCCAGCAGGGAAGACCCGAAGAGCAGCATCAGCGCCATACAGATCAGGGAGATCACACCGGTCAGATGGAAGATCTGGGAAGCGGAAAGATTGCTGTTTTCGCGGTTTTTGCTGCCAAGATACTGAGCGACGACGACGGAACCGCCGGCTGAGATCGCGGTAAACAGATAGATAAAGATCGTATAGATCATGGTATCCAGGCCAACGCCTGCCACGACAGCCTCTCCGGCATAGCCGACCATCATGGTATCGGCCAGACCAACGACCATCTGCAGCAGCTGCTCTGTTACCAGAGGAATGATCATGGCTTTCAGCATGCTGTCGGTAAACAGCTTCTGCTCGTCACGGATCATTTGTTTTGGCTCGATCATCCTGGAAAGTAAACTCATCTTCCCTATCTCCTTCACTTGCTGGTTTTGATGGTATCATTATAACCGGAGACGAAAAACATATCAAATACCTATATTAACTCGGCATTCATGCCTTATAAGCATGAAATGGCGCAAAGGGGGAACAGTTGCTTTTTCTTCGTTTCTTCGCTATAGTAAAGGCAGAAACCATCAGGAGACAGAAAACGATGAAACAGATTTATTATCACGCTCAGGTATATACAGGTGAAGACAGCCTTGCTCAGGCCTTTCTGACGGAAGACGGCCTTTTCCGGGCAGTCGGAACAGATGAAGAGATTCTCTCTCTGGCTGATGACGGGACAGGGCTTCATGATATGGACGGAGCCTTTATATCACCGGGCTTTAACGATTCCCACATGCATCTTCTGAACTATGGCCAGACGCTCAGGATGGCACAGCTTCATGAACACACCAGCAGTCTTAAGGACATGCTTTCCTATGTGCGTGAATTTGCCCGGGAAAACCCACCGAAGGACGACGGATGGCTGATGGGACGCGGATGGAATCAGGACTATTTTTCGGATACGGATCGTATGCCAAGCCGCTGGGATCTGGATGAGATCTCCACCGACTATCCCATTATGATGACCCGTGCCTGCGGCCATTCAACCGTGGTCAATTCTGCACTGCTGAAGCTGGCCGGGATCAGTAAAGATACGCCGGCTCCGGAAGGAGGTACCATCGGACAGGAAAACGGCGAGTTAGACGGCCGGCTCTTTGACAATGCGATCGGGCTTGTCACGCCGCTTGTTCCGCTGCCCGATAAGGAAGAACTTAAGACCATGATCCGGCTGGCCTGCCGAAAGCTTGCTTCCTACGGTGTGACCAGCGTACAGTCGGATGACTACGGTGTTTTCGGGCAGATCCCCTTTGAAACGATCAATGAAGTCTTTCGTGAACTGGAAGAGGCAGGAGAGCTTACCGTCAGGGTATACGAACAGGCTAATCCCGGCTCACTGGAAGGGCTGAAGCGCCTGGTCGGGTCCGGAAATGTCACTGAGACAGGAACACCGCTTTTTCAGATCGGGCCGCTGAAAATAGTGGGCGACGGATCGCTTGGCAGTTATACCGCCCATCTGGTTCATCCCTATCAGGACAACCCGGCAACGAGCGGCTTTTCTCTTTACAGCCCGGAGGAGATGAATGCCATGATCGCCTATGCCAACGCGCACAAGATGCAGGTCGCCGTCCATGCGATCGGCGATGCCTGTCTGGATCAGGTGCTGGATGCGGTGGAAGAGACGCTTAAGGAAAATCCCCGGGAGGATCATCGTCACGGCATCGTCCACTGTCAGATCACCAGACCGGATCAGCTTAAGCGGATCCGTGATCTTCATATGCACGTCTATGCACAGTCTATCTTTCTGGATTATGACAACCATATCGTCGAAAGCCGGGTCGGAAAAGAACTGGCATCTTCCAGCTACAGCTGGAAAACTCTCCTGAAAGAAGGCGTGACGGTCTCCAACGGATCCGACTGTCCGGTGGAACTGCCGGATGTTATGCGCGGGATCCAGTGCGCCGTGACGCGTACTTCCCTCGACGGGACCGGGCCGTATCTGCCGGAAGAGGCCTTTACCGTAAAGGAAGCGCTCGACAGCTTCACGATCAGCGGGGCCCGGGCAAGCTTTGAAGAAAATAAAAAAGGCCGGATCGCCCCGGGCTTTTACGCAGATTTTACCGTACTTGCGCAAAATCCCTTCAAGGTCGATCCGGATGATCTTCATAGAATCAAAATTCTGGCCTGCTATCTGGCCGGCCGGCGTGTCAGTTCGTAGAGCTTACCGCTTTTTTCCGGCCAGGACACCGATGATCGGATCCTCCAGCTGATACCGGCAGATCCGGGAAAAGTATTTCGGATATTCTTCCAGAGAGGCAATGTTCGCAGCGCATTCGAATCCGGTTTCTTCCAGAGATCGGATCCATTCTGCCAGCGTCATCGTACAGAACCGCTCCTGTACTTCCCGATCCCATGACTCCGGACCCCAGGTCCAGGTGCAGAGAAACTCGCGAAAAGCATTGTTCGGAAAAGAGAGATGAAGTGCATCAGCTGCCTCTGCCAGAGCGAGCTGCTGTTTTCGCTCATCTTCTTCCCACGGATTCATCGGCCGTTCGCGGCAGAACCGTTTCAGCGCATTAAGATCCTTTTGAGCGGCAAGTTCGATGGATACCAGATCCTCACAGGGGGACTTCAGACCATCCCGAATCAGTACATAGCCTCCGTCCTTCAGAAGATCCCGTGTCTTCTGAAGGGCGTTTTTGATATGCTTGACAGAAAACCGGTCTTCCTCTGCATAAGAGCTGATCTCATGCAGAACGGAAGAAAAGATCGCCAGATCGAAACCATCCTGCTGATTCGGAAGATAAAAATCCTCGAGCCTGCAGCAGTACAGCTCATCATAGATTCCCTTCGGAGCGTTTTCGATATTCTGCGGTGCCATGTCGATCCCGCAGATCACAGCGTCCGGCAGAAGCGCACGAAGCGCGGAGCCGACCACTCCGGAACCGAACCCCACGTCCAGGATCCGGGGATGAGGATTGCCGGCTGTGAGCTGCACGGCATAGTAAGGGATCAGACTTTTCGTGGTCCGGTCGAAACTTTTTGTCATTCGTTCAATATACTGACTGTAATTGCCGGGCATTTTTCATTTCCTCCCAATGGCTCGGTTTGTGTCGATTGTTCCTATCATATCACAATCCGGCCGAAGATGGAAACAGAACATTCCTTCTCTTGCATTTTCCCGGCAGGCATACTATGATAGTGCAAAAGACAACCATCAATAGGAGATATATCATGGATAAACGGACCCGCGTGCTGAATGCGATGAACAAACAGCCGGTCGATCATGTACCGGTGGGCATGTGGTATCATTTTTCCGGTGAGAACACCCGGGGAGAAGCCTGTGTACAGGCTCATCTTGACTATTACCGTGACACCGACCTGGATTTTCTGAAGGTCATGAGCGATGCCTATACCTATCCGATCCCGGACAGCATCCGGAAAGCGGACGACTGGTGGAATCTTACACCGCTTGGACCGGATCATCCCTATATCCGCGGCCAGGTCGAAAGAGCCGGAAGGATCGTGGAAGAGATCGGAAAAGAACGATGTGTCTTCTATAATATCTTTGCGCCGTTTTCCTGCATCCGTCAGGGGACATCCGACGAGATGGTCATGAAGCATCTTGGCGAGAACCGTCCGGCGGTGATGCATGCGCTGGATGTCATAGCACAGGATCAGGCGCTGCTGTCTCAGCTGCTCGTCACGGAGGCGGGCTGCGACGGCATTTACTTCTGCGTGCAGGGCGGAGAAAAAGATCGGTTCACACCGGAAGAATACAAGGCGATCGTCCGTCCGAGCGATCTGTATGTGCTGGAGCATGTGAACCGGTTCTCCGATACCAACATTCTTCACTGCTGCGGCTGGGCCGGTGAGCCGAACAATCTCACTCTGTGGAAAGACTATCCGGTGAAATGCGTGAACTGGGCTGTCTATGTTGAAAAACTGCCGATCTCAGAAGGCCGCGTACTGTATGGGGATAAAGCAGTGCTGGGCGGTTTCGAAACCCTGCACCTGAATCCCGAAATGACGAAGTATCAGGGACTTCTCTATACCGGAACGAAAGAAGAGATCCAGGCTTATACCAAAGAGCTGATCCTCTTTAACGGCAAACGAGGCCTGCTGCTGGGCGGCGACTGCACGATCGCATCTTTCACGGATCATGAACGGATCCGCTGGGTCGTGGAAGCAGCGCGGGAGATCTGAGCAGGAGAAGGCAGATGTCCATTTCCGAAAAACAAACCCCAAAAGACGGCCGGCGCTTTGCGGTCTCCGACATTCATGGCTGTTTTCATGCCTTCGAGCGGATGCTGGAAAAGATCGATCTTCAGCCGGAGGATACCCTGTATATTCTGGGAGATATGATCGATCGCGGTCCAAATTCACGGAAGGTGATCGAATGGATCCGGCGTTCGCCAAACATGATCCCGCTGATGGGCAATCACGAATGGATGCTGCTGCAGTATCTCGACAAAGGTCCCTATAAGCGGTCCTGGAACCGGAACGGCAATCAGGAAATGCGCAGATGGCTGGATGAGTCCAAAAACAAGCGGACCGGACTTGAGGAAGAGGCCATGGCATTGGTGGACTGGGTCCGGGCGCTTCCCTACTGGATCGAACTGGATGATTATCTGCTGATCCATGCAGGCTGGAACCAGCATCTTGCGGCTGATCAGAGTCAAAGTTATGATTCACTGGCGGCCATGCTGGAAGATCAAAACCGGATGGATCTTGTCTGGGCACGCGAAGAGTTCTTTCCCTATCCCTGCGGGGAAACGATCGAAGCATTGACCGGCCGGAAGAAGACAGTCATCTTTGGGCATACGCCAACCGTGCTTCTTTCCGATTTTGGCAAAGATCCCAGGGTCTGGCATGATCCTTCCGGTGACAAGATCAACATCGACTGCGGCGCCTTCTACGGAGGAAAGCTTGCCTGTCTTAATCTTGATACACTGGACGAGTACTACACAGAAGAAACAAAATAAAAGGGCTTATGAAGACAGGTTTTACTCCTGTTTTCATAAGCCCTTTTTTGCAGTAACAAAGGAGCAGTCTGACTATGCTCCGTCGCCCCAATCCGGCGCGGAAATCCAGACGCGGATCGAAACGTCGTGGTCGGGCATGACGAATTCATACTCACCTTCCTGGATCGTGATCAGTTCGGCGCCGGACAGATCGACATTCAGGACCGCATCACAGACGATGACCGTCGAGAAGTGTACAGTCTTGCCTTCGCGGGCATAACTGGGACAATCGGTGATCAGATCCGATTTTTTCGGATAATCGATCTTATGATAGCCAAACATTGAACAGCCGGAACAAAAGAGCAGCGGCAGAACGAGCAGAAGGAAAATCCATATCTTTTTCATTGCGAAACCTCCGGAAAAGAAAGGGGCAGATTATTTGAAAGTCTGATAGATCTCTGTCATGATGCCAGCCGTAAATTCCAGATTGTTCCGGATCGTCGGCATATCGGCCATAGGATCTGAGTACTGAGACTCCATAATATAGCCTGTGGAGAAAGTCAGTGACTTAAAACAGGTCATCAGATCGTCAAAGACGGCATCATAGCGATTGGTCGGGGCCAGAACACCCACCATCCCACGGGCGGAATAGAACCAGTTGCCGCCGTAGACACCGAGATAATCTTCATCCACCAGTGCACAGGAAATGGTCAGGTAGCAGTCGTCTCCGTAGGCGGAGGTGCAGTCGATCATACAACCGGATTCGATGCCGCCGAGGGCTGCATGAGGTCCGTTGAAATACCCGCCGCCGCGCATGACCATATTATTCAGTTTGGTGAAGTAGGCCCGGTTTTCATAATACATCTGATAATCCACGCAGTAGTTCCAGCAGTCCAGTACACCGATGATATTGTGCTGCGACAGAACCGGTCCGTTGGCAATGACACCCGTGGTATCGTTCATCGCCCAGAACCGTTTGGTCTGTTCGGATTTATGATACGGTGCGAGGCCGCCGTAGAAGAAGAACTGCGTGCTGGGATCTTTCGGATCTGTCATCTTGATGCCGAAGTTCGCATAGGAGCCGTTGACTTCTACTTTCCAGCCTTCCGGCATCAGGATATTGAAATAACCGGCGTCAAAGGTGACAAGATTGAGTTTGCCGGAAGTCTGCTGCTGCGGTCCGGTGGAGGAATCCGCCGGCTTCTTTCCGTCGGTGCTGGTGATCTCCTTGATCTCGCCGGCTTTGATGTCGAACGTCATGAACTGTCCGTTTTCCGCCCAGGAAGCTCCGCCATAGTTATAGAAGACAGCCGTGTTTGCTTCCGAATCGATCTGAGCGATCTGACAGATGTAGGTGCCTTCCGGCAGCAGGACGGAAACAATACCGTTGACATCGGGATATCCGCGCTGAGAAATGAGCTTGCCTGTCTGGTCTGCAATATATACCATGGACGGATTCGACAGGAACCGATCGTCTACCGAGAACTGCAGACGCCCGCAGCCATCTTTAAAGGCTGTGAGGTAGCTGTTGACCCAGTTCTCGTTCATCCCGCCGTCGGCAAAGGCCTGGTTGAGCGCCGCGCCGTAGGTGCCGAGCATGCCGTTGATCTTGAGTGCGAACAGCAGGGCACCGTGCAGATCCTGATAGTCTGAGAGAGGCGTGATGAGTTCGATCGAAGTCAGCCACATAGAGATCTGTTCTTCGTAGCTCATGCCGGCCTGATCCATCCGATATGCGATATGTCCGATCAGCGAGTTGTTGATATGGACGGCACCCAGGTCGTTCACAGGAGAATCCGGAACCGGAACGGGTGACATATAGTACTGATCACCGACAAATACCGGCTGCTTGTAATCATTGGGACGACCCATATCGCGGCTGATCTTACCGCTTCTTTCCGCCACTTTCCAGGTGCGGTCGGCGGTGTAATTCATGCTCATTTCCGCCAGGTTGCCCATGATATCGCTGTAGGCTTCGTTGATCGCACCGGTCTCGTTCTGATAATACGTACCCTGCATGGATTGACGGGTCACGCCGTGAGTATACTCATGGCCAACGACGTCCACACAGTCGGAAGCATGGTTGACATCGGAAACACCGAAGCAGGCCCAGCCGTTGTTGACACCGTAGAAACAGGCATTGTTGACCGGATTGTGATTTTCATCACACCAGCCGACAGTCACCAGGATGGGAGTACCGAATGCATCGACCGAACGAATGCCGTGATCGGCATAGAAGTCGTACATGATGATATAGTTCGCATAGGCCAGAAGGTTGTTCTGAGACCAGCCGTCGATCGTATTGCTGGTAACGAAGTTGACCATGTTCAGATAGTTGAAGTCATAGTACTGTGCGACTGCGATCATACGGGACGGATCCATCAGATAATATTTCTTGTCGCGGCTGTTGTAGCTGATCGGAACAGAAATATCACGGAACGAGCCGTCTTCCAGCTGGAGAGTCGTAGAATAGGTCTCGACCTTCATGTTTTTGAAGTAGCCGGTATTATCCATGACTTCTTCATTTTTCTTTGCGAAGGTGTTGGACGGGATCAGCGTGATGTAGTAACCGTCCGTTGAGACATAGTGCTCGATATAGGGCATATCGAAGGAATCACTGGCTTCCGGATTGTTCGTATAGATGACCCAGCAGTTGTAGACGTTGGCATGGAAAGGAACGGCCAGCTGTACGGTCTGTTCGGAGTAGATCGTCAGGTTGAACTTTTGAAATCTCTTGCGAACGATTTCTTCAGCTTCTTCTTTGGAGATCTTGGGTGTGACGGAAGCGGTACCGACGTTCGGTACGAAGGAACAGGAAAGACCGGCCGTGTAGCCCTGCGGATCCACCACGATGCGAAGGGTGGCAAACTGCAGTGTGTTGCCGCCGTAGCGCTGCTGATAGGTGTAGAAGGTGTAGCCGGTGTTGTTCGTCTCAGAGTAGACGGCGAAGAAGTCGCAGCCCTTGCTCAGGCCGAGCAGCGATGCCATGCCCTGGATGGACTCAACGCCTTCTTCCATGTTGGTGACTTTCTTGTCGTAGAACTTACCGACCAGCGTGGACAGATAGCCTTCATTGGTATAGATATCGATGACGACCGAGTTCGGGTTCATCGCCTGAATATCTTCGATAGTAAGCTGTCTGGGCTGGTTGCTGGCAGCCCCGACGCCCTCCGGCGCCTGGTCATTGGCAGCTTCACCGGCTGTTTCCGGGGCCTGTTCATTGGTGACTTCACCGGGATTGTTCTCGTTCAGCTGATAGGACTCTTCGATCTCTTCGCGGACTTCATCGGCCAGCTGTGACAGTTCCTCATCCGAAAGAGGCACGAAGGATTGCTGACTCTCCTCGAAGGCGGTATCGGAGAAGGTCTGGAAAACACCCTCGGAGGACTCTTCCTCTACAGGGACGGTCGGCTCCGTAGGACCGGTATAATCGAAGGTGAAAGATGTGGCCGAATCGTAGGTCTCTCGTCCGGTACTCTTTTTCTCTTCCTGGGTACTATTGGTACAGCCGCTGAAGAGGGAGAGCAGGATGGAAAAGACGAGCAGCAGGCCAAGCAGACGCCTTGTGCGGTTTTTCATGGCAGGTTCCTCCTTGTGTACTTATGAATATTATACAAAATGAAAAGAATGCGTCAACTGGTTACCGAACGTGTCACAACAGATCGGTCATGTACGGCATAAAGATCTCAACGATCACAGCCATCAGAATCATCAGTCCGAGGACGACATACATCAGGATACCGCTCTCTGCCCAGTGAGGCGGCAAAGGCTGCTGATTGGATGCGGGCTGTATCGTCCGGTTGATCCGGCGCAGAAGATAAAGACAGAGCAGAAAGAACGGCAAAGCGATACCGGCGCTGATCAGGGCTGAGGTGAGCGCCTTAAGAGGCGCGACTTCTTCTGTGCTGCCCAGAAGGCCGGCCACCACAGGGTTTTCTGCCAGAGATGACTGTGTCATCAGCCAGACCAGCAGGCTCTGGAAGCCGTTAACAATAAAATGTACGGTCATGGACGCCCAGATCGATCCGGTGATATGAACAAGATAAGCCAGGAAAATACCGGCGAGAAAGGCGTAGGAGATCTGCTGGAAATTCATGTGCAGAAGACCGAAGAAAAGCGCAGGGATGATGAGCATGTACCATAGAGGCGTTTTCCGGTAGCCGTCCAGCATCATCCCCCGACAGACCAGTTCTTCGAAGAAAGCCGGCAGAACGCCGGTCGTCAGGACAAAAAGCGGCAGCGGCATCTGGCTCATCTGCTCTACAGAAAGAGAAGTAATATCCGTGAATATGAAAGAAGCGAGAACAGCCACCAGGCTCATCAGCGGCTGAATCAGAAATCCAAGCGCAGCGCAAAGCAGCAGCGATGCGCCGGAAATGCGGCGGAAGGAAAAGATTTCGGCAAAGGAACGGCCCTGGGTCTTACGGACGTAAAAACCGTAAACCAGAGAAGGAATACCAAAGGCAAGCGTATAGATGATGAGCGTCTGCAGGGCAGTCTGAGCGGCAAAGTCAGGCTTGATCAAAATGATCACGGCAACCAGACCGCTGGCCGCCAGAAACAGGCCAAGTACGATAAAAGCAAATATATTGACGGTTTTGAGTCGCTGCATGAAAGAACCTCTTTCCCTGAGGGGTGTTGATTTTGTGGATAAACTGGTTTATAATGAAACTATTATTTTGAAAGGAGATATTCAAATGGTTATATATGTCAATGAAGATCAGTTCCAGGCAGAAGTCCTGGAGTCCAAAGTCCCGGTTCTGGTAGATTTTTATGCTGATTGGTGCGGCCCCTGCAAGATGATGTCACCGGTTCTTGATCAGCTTTCCGCAGAAATGGAAGGCAAGATGAAAATCGCGAAGATCAATGTCGACGATGCACAGGATGTAGCGATGTCCTATGGTGTTCAGAGCATCCCGAACATGATCCTCTTCAAGGATGGAGCTCCGGCAGGCCAGTACATCGGCGCCATGCCGAAAGCCCGTCTGAAAGCTCAGCTGGAAGCGGTTTTGTAAGAACAAAGGCGCTGGCGATTGCCGGCGCTTTTTTATTGTCTGTTTTCTTCTGCGAGGCGTTCGCGCCGCCGTCTTAAGCGGGCTTTGTCTTCAAGCGTGATAAATTCGCGGATCATGTCGGCGGTGTCGCGGGCTTTTTCCGGCGGGATCTGCAGAAGATAAAGGCTCTTTTTCAAACGGTCACTGTCCTGTTTGATCAGGTCAAGCTGCAGGTAGGAGCGTTTGCCTTCGCCTGTCAGCCGACAGGCGATCAGTTCACTGAACGGAATGAACCGATCCTGATTATAAACATAGATGCCTTCTGCGCTCACAAGCCATTTACCGGCTGAAAACGGGACAAAACCAAAAAGCGCAAAGCAAAGGATCAGACAGATCAGGATAGACAGCTGCAGAACGTCGAGCTGATCGGAGGAAACGATATAGAAAATCAGTACACCGATCATCAGGACGAACAAAACAATAAACACGATCCGGCTGATCCGGCGGGCACGGCCTTCGCCCGTAAAGACGATCAGTGCATTTTCGCTGCGCGAGCGAAAATGCCTGGCTGCAACAATATTTTTGATTAAAAAGAAGGCGATCAACAGCGTCGCCAGCAGGTATACAGTGATCATAAGCATTCCTCTGGATGTCAGAATAGATTCATTATAGCATACTTTAGCGGCAAGAGGGAAAAAAAGAGTTGATAAGGGCAGAAAAATCAGATACAATAGAATGAACTATGACCATAGATCGGAGCAGGTAAGTGAAGAAGAAATTTGATTTCTTTCCCGCCCCGGACGGATTATCCGGGCGCGTGGTTTTTTATTTCGACAAGCAGGAAGGCGGCCGGAAGATCGATACCGGCTGGCTGAAAAGCGGGCTGAAAGAAAGCAAGGCAGAGACGGTTTTTCCGACTGATGCGGGCAGCTTGATGCTCGTAACAGCGCTTAGAAGTGCTGATGAAAAGCTATATTTTGGTGCTGCCGGGCTCTTTGATGAAGTGCCTTCGTTTCTGGGAAAGGTAAAGATCGCTTCGGCGATCGATGAACAGAAAAGAAAGATCCGTTTTGCTGTCAAACTAAAGGGCGCTGAAACGGAAAAAGTAACGCTGGTCTACCGGATCATAGATCAGGCAGTCCCCAGTCCAACTATCCTGGCGGCAGAGAAGGCAGCTCCTGCACCGATGGTTTCGGTATCTTCCGACAGTCTTGTGGGCAGCACTGCAAGCGAAGAGGACAGCTTTTATATTGAAAACCCGCCGTCCGCTATCCACTGCAACTGGAAATATACGCTCCGTGCGCATATTCCGGCCGGAATGAATGGAAAGGTCAAATGGGAGATCGGCGAAGAAGGCGCCGGAACGATCGATCAGAACGGACAGTATACAGCACCGGCAAAACCGGGAGCTTATGAAGTAATCGCCAGGTTCCTTCCTGCAGAAAGCAGCGAGGGAAACGAATCAGCGGAAGCATCCGTTTATCTGATTGTCCTGTAAACGGTTACACGGCACAGATTACTTTGCCATATGAGTAAACGCGGCATAGCCGCAGAAGAGGATAGATGTTACGAGAATTAGCAGCCATCGGGCTTTCCCGATATACCGGACAGATGGATGCGTCTGCGCTGGTCAGCCGCATTCTTCAGGAGAGAGATCTCAAGGGGTACGGCTATCGGATCGGGAATGATCAATGGATCGATATACTATACGATATGGGGCCTTTTCAGCTCGTGATGAGAGGAAAAGTCGTTGGTCCGCATTCTGTCAGTGTGGGGAATCTTGCCCCGACACTGAAGGAGAAACGGGGCTATATGCTTGGTCATCCGGAAATACGCTTCTCGGAAGAGGGCGTTTTGCTGATCGGGCAGGAAGCCATGTCTATGGAAGAGGTCGCCGTTCGAATGACGGAAACACATAGGTTTTATAAAGAAAAGAATCTCCAGGAGCAGGAAGCGCTGTTCATCTCCATTTACGGACTGTCCATTGAAGGCAAGATCCTCCTTGGCAGTTTCCGTTCAGACGAGGATCAGAAAGCCATCGCCGAGGAAGAGAAATGGCGCAAGGATATGCTGGAAAGAGCCGACACCGGAGATGAAGATGCCATCCGCGCAATCGAGCAGGAAGAACGTTTCATGGATGAAGAAATAGCGGATCGACTGCGCAGAGAGGACGTTTACACGATTTTCGACGGGTTCATGTATCCCGCCGGCCGAGAGGAAAACTACTATACTCTGCTGGGGGACATTCAGAAGATCGACAAACTGTTCAACCCATATTCGGAAGAGTGGGTCTATTATCTCGAACTCAACGTACTCGGGCAGGAACTCCGGGTACTGATCAATCCGACGGATCTTTTCGGCGAACCCGCCGTGGGACGTCGGTTTCAGGGAAAGGTGCGCCTGTACGGACGGCTCGACCCTGCAAGAATGATATTGGAAAATCTGGATCAGTTCTTCTGATCCTTTCGGAGCAAGTTATCAAGATGACAAGAAAGCACATCGATTATGGAACTGCTTTAGCGGTGGTCATTCTGTCGATCATAGCCCTTCTGGGTGGGACACGGATCGCCAGGTTAAGAGCTGCTGCTGAAGAACAAACCTGGTTCGTCGCGTTTGCCGGTGCGGGCGAATTCAGTGGTCTGACCGGACCGAAGGAAAAGGCGGATGAGTCTCTGGTGGAAAAGCGTATTGAAAAAGGACACCATTTCCTCGATCATCGTGCCATTCCGGCCAGCTGGGACAGCCGCTTCGTAGGAAAAACCGGTACCATCCGCAACCAGGGTGACCTTTCTACCTGCTGGGCATTTGCCAGTCTTTCCGGTCTGGAAGCTTACCTGCTCCCTACAGAAAAGGAAGATTTCTCTGTTGACCATATGATCACCTATTGCGGTTTTGGGGAACGCGCTATGTCCGGAGGCACCTTCGCCATGGCCCTTGCTTATCTGACGGCCTGGCGCGGTCCTGTTTACGAGAAAGAAGATCCATACAACGACGGCAACAGCAATCCTGCTGCCAAGATTCGTTATCATCTTCAGGAAGCACGTCTTTTGAATGATGATGCTGCAGCGGTAAAGGAAGCCGTTCTTCACTACGGTGCGGTTCAAAGCTCCATGTATGCGGACGAAGGGCTGCTCTTCACAGATGCTTCTACCAGCTACTTTGATGCTGCAAAGGATTGCTACTATTATAATGGTACGGAACGTACAAACCATGATGTCCTGATCGTTGGATGGGACGACAACTACAGTGCGGACAATTTTGCGATCAGACCGCCTGTGGACGGCGCGTTTTTGTGTCAGAACAGCTGGGGCAGTGAATTCGGTGACGGCGGTTACTTTTATGTTTCCTATGCGGACACTCGAATTATCAACTTTGCGATGGCTTACAGCCGGATCGATCCGCTGGGCGTTTACGATGGGATCTATCAGCATGACGACCTCGGATGGGTCGCCCAGATGGGATTTGAGGAGCATTCTTCCTGGGGAGCGAACGTTTTTACCGCGAAACGGGATGAACTGCTCAAGGCAGCTGGTTTCTATGCAGTGCTGCCCCAGACCGATTATGAAATCTATGTTGAACTATGGCCTGACACATACAGCTTTTCCGAACGCGAACTGGTCGCATCCGGATCGCTGGAGTATGCCGGGTATTACACGATCGACTTTAATCATGCAGTAGCACTTGCAGAAGGCGATAAATTTGCCATTATCCTGAAACTGACAACGAAAGAGAAGGGCAATCAGCTGGCTGCAGAAACGGAAGAGAACGGGGCACGTGCTATTGTTGGTACAGGTCAAAGCTATATCAGCGCCGACGGCAATTACTGGTACGATGCCGCGTCGTCGCTTTACTGCAATCTTTGCCTGAAAGGATTTACAACAGGAAAATAACCATGGCAAAAAAAGAAAACGAAAACGGGGAAAAGAAAGCTAAGATTCTTCAAGTCTTCCAGAAGCTGAGAATGGACGAGGAAGACGAAGAGTATATCGAGCCGGGAAGCGAGAACGAAAGCCTTCCGGAAGATGATGCCCAGGACCTTTTTTCCGGTATCCCGGAGGAAGAACCCGAAGAGGAAAAATCGGAACCGCAAAAAGTAGAAGGACTCGCCACATCCATTCGGGATCTCTTGCCCAAAGAAAAACTGGAAGAGACAGAGAAAGAAGAAAAAGGTGTCGTTCCGGATGTAACCGTTACAGAAACCGCTCTCGACAGGCATGACAGCCGCGGCCTGACGGAAGTCTTCGGCCGCAGCCGTGCGATCTGGCTGGTGGTAGGAATCGTCGTCCTGCTGATTTTACTGATCGTCATTCTCTTCTCGGATCGACTGTATAATCAGGTTGAAGGAAAAGCCAGTTATACGCTGACAAGAAGAGAGACCAAAGTGGCTTTTGCAGAAGGAAATGTGGCGATCAGCCTGTATGGCACACAACTTTTACGATGCACACAGGACGGTCTGCAGGCATTAAGTGAGCAGGGTACAGTCGTCTGGGATATTCCGTTTACCATGTCAGCTCCCAAGTTGTCTGTTGCAGGGGAATATATCGCTGTGGCAGACCAGTTGGGCATGTCCCTGATGATGGTGCATAACGGAACGGTCACCTGTGATGTAATCACGGAAAGCAATATCCTCCTGCATACATCCAATGAGCTTGGACAGACTGCGGTTGTGCTTTCCGCGAAGGACGGCAACATGGTCAATCTGTATTCAGCAGAAGGTGATCTGCTGATGCAGCGCCGGACGTTCCAGACTACCGACGGCATTCCGATGGCAGTAGCGCTGTCTTCGGACGGCAGCCTGATGGGAACGGTATACGTCAACTATACCGGTACGGAACTGAAAAGCATTATCACAGTTTTTGATCTGACCGAATCCGGATCCTTGTTGGTGGACCGAGTCGTCGGCAGTGTGTCCTATGATGGATTTGTCATTTCTGATCTGAAATTCGCGGGCAACCGGCTGTTCTTCGCCGGCAGTGAAATGATCGGGGCTATCTCCACCAAGGGAGGTATCCAGAAGGATTGGGAAACGAAACTTTCCTACCGGATCGAGGCGCTGGTTATGACCAACGACTTTGTAGCCGTCCGCTATGGTGAGGGGTTAGCCGGCACGGCTGAACGTATTGATAAAAACATCGTCATCTATAACTATTCCGGCGGTGTGATTTCTGACCGTTATGAACAGGACGCTTCGTATCTTGGTGCACAGGGTGATACGATCATCATTGGCGCAGGGCGTTCCTATACGGCCATTTCCTCCGGTGGTGCAGTCAAATGGAATATGGATTCCACCGAAGACTACATGGATCTGGTTGCGTTTCCGGGAGGCCGAAGCGTGGCAGCGCTGCGCCGAACGCAGATCGATTTCTATGATGTGACCCTGAAAGGAGCAGTGTTGGAAGATGAATGAGTCTCTCCCTTTGATCTGTGATGTCGTCTTTTGTCTTGTCGTCATCATTATTGTCATCCGTGGCTGGAGAGCCGGCTTTGCAGGCATGCTCGTTCAGATGCTGACAGGTGTTCTGGCGATCCTGGCTGCCTATTTCCTTATGCCGTATGTCTGCACTTATCTTGACAAGATCGGAGTGACGGCAAAACTCTCCGCGAAAATCGCAGGCGCCCTTCACCTTGACAGTTTGATTCCTCAGGGCATGATCGATGCAGGAGAGGGCAGCAGTATTATCCAGAGTCTTCCACTGCCGGAAGCCCTGAAAAATCAGCTGATCCTCAGCGACTCTTCTGCCGCCTATGATGCACTGGGTGTATCGACTTTTGCAGAATATCTTTCTGTTTCACTTGCTCAGATCATTCTGCGCGGTGTAACCCTCCTTGTGCTGTTTATCATTTTCTGCCTGATCCTTTCCTGGCTGGGTTCGAAGTTGAAATTTGTGAACAAGATCCCGTTGGTCGGCGCGATCAATTCTTTGCTGGGCGGTGTTGCCGGCCTGGTCATTGCACTTATTTTCCTTTATCTGGCGATCTTTATCATCACGACGGCAGCTCCGGTGGTCAAACCGCTGGCAAGGATCAATACGGCGATGGAACAGAGCATGATCGTAAGCTGGATGATCCAGCACAATCTTGGTCTTGATCTGCTGTTGGATCTGTTTCGATAATCATCATGAAAAAACCCGGTTGACAAACAGCCGGGTTTCATCTATAATAAACTCTACGCTGTTGCCGAGGTAGGCAGGCACAGCGAGCACCTTTGGTTAAGCCATTACGGTTGCCATTGGTCAAGGGGAGAAGTACTCAAGTGGCCGAAGAGGCGCCCCTGCTAAGGGTGTAGGTCGGGAGACCGGCGCGAGGGTTCAAATCCCTCCTTCTCCGCTCATGAATTGTTTTGGAATCCGCTTAAACAGCGGGTTCTTTTTTTATCCCTTTGTGTTACAAATAGTACAATCGGTGTTACACTTTTTCGAAAATACGGCAGTGCATAATCACCGTTTAAGAGTATGGAAATCAGTCCCCGAAGCACCCCGTATTCGGATCGTATTCTTCCTCAGTTTCGTCCGGCTCCCAACCAGAAAGCGCCAGCCTCTCCAGGCTCTGCGGAGTCGGGTTATCCGGCATGTAAGTCAGTGCGTCGACATCGTAGGGGATAGCCTCATCGGTACCGTAAATCACCAGGTAACAGTCCTGATTCCATTCCTGCTGAACCTCAGGGTCCAGCACATAAGTGGTGCCGTCGATATCGATCTCGACCCAGGAATGGTGGAAGGGATTATTTCCAATCAGATTACCGGCCACCTGGCGGGCTTCATAGCCCAGAAGCCGGGCAAATTCTGTCATCATAGCGGCGAAGGTATAGCAGTGCCCCCTTCCTGTTTCAAATCCCAGCTGGGCATACCATTTTGTTCCCAGCTCCCAGTCAATGGGGTCTACCTCCACATAGTGAAAAGTTGCGACCCAGTCGTAGGCTGTTCGCAGATCCCAGCCGATCTCATCAAGCTTGGCGGCGGCTTCCGGATACAAGGCCCGAAGACAGGCTTCCTGTGTATCTGGGAAGAGGCCGGACGATTCAGATGTTTCAGACGATTCCGATGTTTCAGACGATTCGGAAACTATAGACGATTCAGATGCTTCGGATATTTCATTAAGCTGGTTGCCCCCAGCGCTTTCCTCAGCGACAGCCGATACGTCGGCCGATGCATCCGCTTCCGACTCCAAGGCTGCTTCGGATGCTGACCGGGAAGCCTCTTGGGATGGCTGTGGCTTCGCTGGCTGCACGCCCCGGCAGCCCGCCAGGAGGACAAGGGCGGAGAGAAGCATCAGCACTCTGCCCATCCGGATAGTAACTTTTTTCACTTACCTTTCCCACTCCGAAAATTCTTTTTATATGTCTGACAGCAGTCTTCAGAACATGGGTTGTTTTGTCAATGGCAGCCTCACTGTAAGGAGCTCGCCTCTTTCTGACTTAACAACATGACTGTGTCAATTATAGCATAGCTGCCCGGGCGATACCACTGGATTCTTATCGCAGGCTGTCTTTAGAGGAGAGGCTTTCTATTTTGCTGTAAAAGACATAGGGCCCAGTTCTTTCTGAAAAAGGTTGGCATTCTTCGGAGTAAATGTTACAATAGAGCTCGTGCAATCTTATATGTTGAAAAGGAACAGATAATGGGTATGAATGGGAAAAAACGGGTATCGATTCAGCCGGCTATCCTGACCAGAGAGGATAAAAAGCGGTTCAACAAAGATCTTCTGACACTGGCGGTTCCTCTGGCGCTGCAGAACCTTCTGGGAGCGCTGGTCGGAGCCTCCGATGCACTGATGCTGGGCCGCCTCAATCAGGCGTCCATTGCGGCTGTATCACTCGCCAACCAGATCTCCTTTGTTATGTCCCTCTTTACGGGATCTGTTGTAGGCGCAATCTCCGTGCTGGTCGCCCAGTATATGGGCAAGGGGGATGACCGCAATACCAAGCGGTTCTTCGCCATGGGCATCCGCTATGCCTTCGGCATTTCTCTGGTATTCTTCCTGCTGGCCTTCTGTATTCCCGATAAGCTGATGCGTTTGTTTACGCCGGAGCAGGAACTGATCCGGATCGGGGCGGAATATCTTCGGATCGTCAGCTTTTCCTATTTATTCATGGGGCTCGCTCAGCCCTACCTGATGATCATGAGGAACTCCGGACGCGTCAAGACCAGCCTGTGGATTTCCGCTGTCACGGTAATTGTCGATATGACGGCAGACTTTTTCCTGATCTACGGGGTCGGCTCGTGGAAAGGCCTGGGAGCGAATGGTTCCGCCTATTCCACTATCGTGGTCGAGGTTATCGCGCTGGGTATCTGCATAGTTGAGTCTCTGCAGAAAGACCATATTCATCCGGACGGAGCGAGCCTGTGTTTCTTTTCCATGAACTTTGAGAAAGATATCTGGAAAGTCATTCCGGGCATGTTGGCTTCTTCTTTGTCCTGGGGTCTTTCCATGACCATGCACCAGGTAATCCTGGGTCATATGGGCACAGATGCCACAGCAGCCGCTTCCGTGACCGGTGTCGCGACCCAGCTGGTTCAGTGTATCTCCATGGGACTTGCAGCCGGCGGAGGCATTATCCTCGGGAAAATGCTGGGGCGGAACGAATTTGCCAAGGCGAAAGCCTATGGCAGGCGCTTCTTTAAAGTATCGTTTATCAATGGGCTGATTAATGCAGGTTTGCTCCTGCTGGTCGGTCCGCTGGTTTATTTCTTCTACGTTCTGGAACCGCAGGCAAAAATATATCTTATTCAGATGTTGGCGTTCAATATGTTGTATATGTTCGCCTTTGCCTATAATACGATATACACTGTCGGCGTATTTCCAGCCGGAGGCGATTCCCGGTACGATGCCATCAGTGTGATTATTGCCACATGGTGTTTTGCGATCCCGCTCTCGCTTCTGGGATGCTTTGTTTTCCACTGGCCGGTCATGGTAGTTTATATGGTGATGCGCTGTGATGAAATCATCAAGTTCCCCTTCCTATATCTGCGGTTTAACACCGATATCTGGGTCAGGAACCTGACCAGAAGTGAAGTTCAGTAGAGAAAGTTGGAGGCCATTATGCAGAATTTAAAGACATTTGTTTCAACCGACGGGATCACACTGGGCAGAGCCATTCTCCCCGAAGGATATATTACATCGGGAACCATTATCCAGAAATGGCAGTGCGATGCCGTTCCAATGACGATCAGTATGGCAGCTGTCAGTCCGGATACACAGATCATGCTGATGACAACGTCCAGAGAGATGTTTGAGGATTATCTGAACCCGACTGTCAGGCAGACAGTTTTAAATCTTCCGTCTACGATCAAGGGAAGCATCCGGACTTTTACGGAGCCTTATGTATATCTGCTGCAGTATGCCTCTTCGATCGCACAGACGCAGCTGAGCCCGGTGGCTGCGGCGTCTCTTCCCGATGAATATGGAAAAGCACCGGAAAGGGCGGTAGGCTGGCTGAAACAGTTTTTCCTTTCACACTCCGTCAATATTACGGTGAGAATTGAAATCGCGAACGCGACCTGTCAGGGAATCCTTGTGAAATACAAAGGACAAAAAGACGGAAAGAATATCGTCGTTCTGGCGGGTATGGACTATCAGGGAATCGAATATTATGATGCGAATAATACTTTTCAGATGCTGAATTCCATGATGAATCCGCTTGGTGCACTGGGTTCTCTGTTCGGAGGACTCGGAAAAGCACAGCAAAACCAGCCGGCTCGTCAGCCGCTTCCTGTAAACGGGCAGATTCCGTTTGGTCATGCTTCTCAGTACGGGCAAAGGGTCGATGTGATCCAATGGGGCTGCAACCGTGCCTATGCGGCCGTCATTCCGGAAGAAAGAGAAGAAGAAGGTACGAATGCGTTCCTGAACTTCGTCTCGACTCTCATTCCGGACGAAGCACTGCAGCAGCAGTATGATGATTTTGTCGAGCAGATGTTCCGTCAAAGAACGCTGGAAGCGCAGGGCTACGCACAGCAGGCACAGCAGGCACAGCTCAATCTGATGCAGTCGCAGCGCAACCTTCAGCAAACGCTGGCTCGCAATGCAGCAGAGATGTCCGCTATGCGCATGGATTCCTGGAACCAGAAGATGGCATCCGATTCACGCATCAGCCAAGCCCGATCCGAGGCGATCCGGGGTGTGAACACCTATACCGGATTGGACGGGCGGCCGGTCGAAGTCAGTGTTTCGGCGGATCATGTGTATCAGAATCAGTATGGTGATACGTTCGGTATATCCGGAAACGCGCTGGATCAGGATCTGGTGAATAAGATCAACTGGACAAAGATAGGATAAGAGGACGGTATCCGGCAGCAAGGAGAAAGATAAAATGGCAAAATATCCATATATGACCATGGATGCCCTGATGGAAGAAGTCAAGGGGAAATTAAATGAGGCCGATGCATCTTATATCGACAGATGTATCGAATATCTGGCTTATCAGAGGCTGCGGCCTTTCTGATTTACGGCCCGGAGGATGTCGAGCCGATCTTTGACACCTTTCTGCTGGAGCATATGAACGAGATCAAGGAAAAAAATCAGCTGGGCCTTTCGGGGGTGCTTCTCGATGAACGCACTGCCGAGCTGAAACAAATGAAAGCAAATCGGCCGCAGAATTACTATGATTTCTGGAATGAAAATATCCAAAAGAGCGCACAGCCTGATGCGCCATTCAAGCATACCGATCAATTCACCTACGAATATGAAGCCAAAGAGAAGGATTGGAAACTCCTGATTTCTGCCGGGTGTCTTTTAGCCCTTGTCGGCGGCAGACCACTGGATAAAATCTTCATCCAGTGGTCTACCGCCGGCCATCGGGCTCATTGAGTCGGGAGACGTTGAATTCTATGGCATGAGTTTTGCTGAGCTTCAGACCCTTTTCTTCCGAGGCTTTAATCCTCCGATGGTACAGGCCGGTACGAAACGGCTCTTTGAATTAAAAGCATAGTACAGGTAAAAAACTGATTGCCTGAAGTTCAGGCAATCAGTTTTTTTATGACAAAATTTGACAAAATCAGATTTTTGTGTTATTATTCCCCGAAATCTCACGAAAGGGGGGATTATATGAGCAAGAATAAGACA
>JAFOIR010000088.1 GCA_017420625.1 Bacillota bacterium | reverse complement strand
CGCCTTCGTAGGATTTCTTCGCCGCATGCGAGACCGCACTGATGAGATTGACCACGAGGAAAACTGCGGAGATGATGCCTCCGTATTTCAGCGCATCCATCGTCTCCATCTCGCCGGTGATCTGACTGTACAGAAAGAACCCGAGGATCGGCAGAAGGATCAGAATGACGCCGAAAATCCTCCCAGCCTTTTTCTGCTTTTTCGCAGCTTTCAGCAGATCCGGATGGTTGATTCTGTCCGAATAGCCCGGCGCCGGGACGCCGAAGCGCGTGTCATTATAGTTTGGCATTTTTGTGCTCCTCTCTATGATTATAGATTCATTATATGTCATTTTACAGGATTTTCAAGAGTGATTTGTATTCCGGCCTCCTACTGGATTATACTTGACATCTCCCTCCAATATGTTATCATTCAAGAAGTGTCAACCAAAGCATCGTTATGTACCATAGGAGAAAGGTGTTAAGATGATGTACAGGTATACCGGAATGCGTAAACTCGTGAAGCTGATGGTTCTCTTGATGGCGATTCTATGTATGTCGTCCTGTCGAACAATGGGAACGGCAGAAGGCTCTTCGGCTGCAGAACCGATCTCGATAGTGGAATCAGCCGTAACTGCTGAATCAGCGTTGACCGATGAAACGTCAGCCGATACGTCTCTGGACAGCTCTGCCACACAGAGCTCCATGGAAAGCACAGCGGTTTCGGATAATTCGGCACAATCGGAAGCATACAATGATACTCCTGCAGAGTTGATCATCACAAAAGAAAACCCTGCTGTTGTGATCAGAGCCTCTCTGGCAACATCTAAATATGATGAAGGTATCGACGGAACAATGAACGCATCACCGATTAAAGACACGGATTGTTTTCACCTGTATGACGTGGTTGTATGGAATGACCGCATCAGCCTGTACAAATTTCCTAACAATTTAACGGAGAACGAAACGGAAGGGCTGCAGGACTATTCTTTGGATGAATATCTCGAGTGGCGGGAATCCTATTGTCTCACGACGTATGAGTATTCAGGATCAGGCCGGTATATTGACCGCAGCAAGTGTCTGCGAGAGGCCTTTATCGATATCTTTCAGAAAGCTTACGAATTAACGCCCTCCGAAAACATGATTTATTACTACTCCGGACACGGCGTTCTCGGCATTTGCGGCATGTCGGAACAAGATACGAAAACCACGCTCGACGCGACCGTGGAAGCTTTCGGTCACAAATTCGCGCTGATTGATCTTTCTACAAACTGCAGTATGTGCGATACCATCACCATTAGTCTTTATCGCCAATATTCAAGATATCTGATGGCCTCGCAGCTGGACGTCGGCGGTTATACGATGGACGAATGGGATTCTGATCTTTTCATCCAGTACAATTATGACGAACAATACTCTAGTTTTTTTGAAGAGAATCAAAGCTTGCCCTCCACCTGCATACGCGGGATGGATCTGACAACGGATTACTGGAAGCTTTGCCATGATAATTTAGTCGATTCTCAGAATCGTCAGTCCATAACTCTCATCGATCTTGATCAGACAGAAAGCTTTTTCACGATGTTCAACCAGCTTCGGAGAGAACATCCCGATACTGATAGGAAGGACGTATTCCAATCATTGCTGCAATACGGCACCGAGGCGGATCAGGACGCGTATCACAAATTGGTACTGTATTATGTTGACAATAACCAGCCCGAATTCTTCGAATGGGAGGAAAAGCTCTACGGCTTAACCGGAAACTGTGCTGTGAGAATTGATTAATTCGCTCGTAATTGCCCGCTCACAGCAAAGCCTGATCAAAGCCTGGATTTCCGTCAAAAAAGCCTTATGCAGTCGTTGTCTGCATAAGGCTTTTCGTATTTCGTATTATTCCGGATAATAGACGTCGATACTCTTCAGGAGCTTCTTCTCCCTTACAAGATTCCAGTCCTGCTTCGTGCCGAATTCACTTGCCACCTTCATCTTGTAAAAATCATATCCGAGCGCTTTTTCCTCTTCGACTTCCTTGATCATATCTTCAATGGAAGTGCTGCTGCCGTGCCCGCTGGCATAGACTTTGAAAGTGTCCTGTTTGGCGCCGAGATAGCGGTTGGCCTGCCTATTTTTAAACTTTTTTCAAAGACGCTGATAGCAAGCTAATTATAACACAAAATAAGGTCTTCTGACTTAGTCAGTTGACCTTATTTTCATTGTCGGCTTTTTCACAGCTCCTTTTATATATCTTACTTCTGCTGATTGGCCTGGATGATCTCTGCCAACGAAATGTTGGGGTTGCGATACCGTGCGTTCGGATTAGGCTCCTTGACGCATACCAGTTTGATGGCATTCTGCGGGCATGCATGTGCACAAGCCATGCAGTTGACACAGTGGGTATAGTCATACACAGGTCTGCTGTTCTCTACGCGGATGCATCCCCGCGGGCAGACACGGGTACAGGTGCCGCAGCCTACACAGGCATCTGTGACTCCATACAGCGGGAAGGAATACATGCGGCCGTGCTCTTCCGTCATCTTCATAAACCCTTGGTAGAGAGTCTTCTCCTCTTCCGCCGCAAACTGGATCTCGTGTTTGCAGGCGTCGATATCTGCTTTCAGCATAGCAATGTGCTCATCGACTTTCTTTTCCGGCTCAAGCAGTTTCTGCTGCTCCATGTCGAAGACGATGATGGCATTATCCAGCATGATGATCGTGTTGATATAATCAGCCTTTTTCCCAATGCTCTCCAGGAATTCCTGCGCACGTTCCGCAACGCCGCCATGGTGCATTCCATAGGTGACGATGATGTAGAAGTATTCCGTCTCGAATGTGGAGCTGCGGATGAAATCTTTGATGAGATCGGGCAGATCCAATTCAAACAGTGGACATACGATGCCGATCTTATCGGCTTTATAATGTCGGTCGGTCTTGTTCATTTCCTGAGGGATGCTGATGAGTTCTGTGTCCAGATGCTTGGCTACGTAAAGGCTGTTGCCTGTGGCTGTAAAATAGAAGACCATGTGATTTCCTCCGTGTTATGTTCTGAATATACTATACCATCCCCGGGCATAATATGTAAAATACTTGGTTTGTATATCGAATTATTCGATTTTTGAATGATTCTTCTTGCATCTTCCGGCATAAGATGCTACACTCACTCCATACTATACCGGGAGGCGATCCGATGGACCTGCGTGTTTTAGAATACTTTCTTGCGGTGGCCGAGGTCGGCGGCATCAGCCGCGCGGCGGATATCCTGCATATTTCACAGCCCACACTGTCCAGACAATTGATGGAACTGGAAAGAGAGATCGGCAGTACTTTATTGATCCGCGGAAAAAGGAGTGTAACTCTCACACCCGATGGACTTATGTTTCGTGAAACCGCCAGGGACATCCTGGCTTTATACCAAAAAGCCCAGGAGAAACATGCGCAAAGCACGGAACTGTCCGGTGACATCTATCTGGGTTCAGGAGAGACAGAGTCCTTCTCTACCCTTGCGGATCAGATCAAAGCATTTCAAGAACGATACCCTAAGGTATGCTTTCACATCTTCTCGGCACACGCAGAAAAGATCCGGGATGACGTGGACAAAGGCTTGCTGGATCTGGGCCTTATGATGCGCTCCGTAAGCACGGAAAAATATGAAAACCTGGCCATTGGCCGGGAGGAGCACTGGGGCGTATTGCTGCCCCGAGAACACCCTTTGGCGGAAAGGGACGCCCTCGATCCAAAAGAACTCCGCAAAACGCCTCTCATCCTTCCGGAGAACACCGTATTCCGCAAGGAGGTCCTGAGCTGGATCGGCGGACAGCCCGATGTGCGTGCGACCTATACTCTGGTACGAAACGCCATCCTGCTTGAACTGGCCGGCGGCGGACATATCGTCTGCCTGGATATGCCGGCGACCTCCAGTCACGGGCTGGTCTTTGTGCCCTTTGCTCCGACCCGAAAAAGTGAACCTGTGCTGATCTGGAAGCAAAACTCAGCAGTCTCTCCTGCGGTGCAGGTATTTTTGGACTATTTGGATCACCCAGAGGAAGAATAAAACTTTTAAGACAAATACACCCCCTCGGCCGTTATGAACGGTCCAGGGGGTGTTGTGTTCCATGATCCTTTATTTGCGCTTCGCGACTCCTTCGATTTTGTTCAAGAAAGCCACGCTCCGCTCGATCCATCCGCGAAGCTCACTGAACAAAGCCTCTCCAAAGCCATGATCCATACCATGGCCGATCTCGAATTCATACGGGATGCCTGCGTTCTGCAAAGCATCTGCCAGGATGCGGGAATTGATGAAGTCACAGGCATGGTCGTTATCCCCGTGCAGGATATAGGTCGGCGGGAATGAACTGATATGGTCTTCCACATTCCAGTCGGACTCCGCAGCTTCTTCCAGGCTGAAACCATGGGTCGTCATGCTCCAGCCTCCGACATCATGCCCTGTGCGCACGCCTCTCCAGGAGACGAAGCCATAAACAGAGATATTTATGATCGGTGCAGGCAGGCCATAAGCAGGATAGCCGTGATTGTCCGTACACCAGGAATTGACCAGATAGCCGCCCGCAGAAAAACCTGCGATGAAGTAATGGCCTGCGTTCAGATGCAGTTCCGCTTTATGGGCTTCGATGTACCTGAGCAGCTGCGCCATATCCGCCAGCGGGGCCGGATATAATTTCTTTCCACCGACGCGGTAATTCAATACGACCACATGATATCCCAGCTGATTATAATGATTGGCGATCGGGAATCCTTCGGATATGTTCCAGATCTGGGTGTTGCCGCCGCCGGGAACACAAACAAGGAAGGGTCTCTCATCCGCATCCGGATCCATGGATGGGAAGTACATGAAATATGCTTCTTCCTTTCTCGGGTCAGCTTTGATCTCTTCTTCCGTATACAACGGATAGGTGAAATCTCCTTCTTCAGCCGCTTCCAGGAGGCGATTGAATCCATTCAACAACGAATATCCATGAAAGATCCTCTGTCTGGAGATCTCTTCGATCGTCGATCCATAAAACGGTGCCTGTTTCAGGTCCAGACCCACAATGAACCGATCTGCGTATGGTGCGATCCTCGGATCGGTCATGATCTCTTTCAAAGTATTCTTCCTGGTAAACATATCGTATCCTCCTTCTGTACCTTTCCTGAACTTTTGATTGCAGTTGTTCTTTGTTGATACAACTATACCACGGAGGCTCATAAATGTAAAATGTCGATTTTAAATAGATTATTATGCAATTATTGAATAGAATCGTTATGCTTAATCTGTTAGGGTTCGAATCGAAGCGGGTTTATACTTTGTCGTTCAGGTCCGAAAAATCGGTGTTGAACAGGATCTTCTTCGGCAGTTCCTGTTTTTGCAGGAACATCAGCATATAGATCGGGAAGTAGGTGACCTTGCCGTCTGTTTCGACGTTGCCGTTGCAGAAAACGTAGCCCTCTTTGATGCCGTAGTCCGTTACGTTCAGCACGTTATCCATCGCATTGTGGCGGTAGTAATCCTTGCCGGATTTGATCTCGATCGGCAGGATCTTTCCGTCCTCTTCGATCACGAAGTCAAGCTCGCCGAATTTTTTGCTGTTGTAGTAATAGAGCGTATATCCGTGCGCGGTCAGCTCCTCGGCGGCGACGTTTTCGTAAATGGAACCGAAGTTTATTGTTGTTTCATGCTGCAGAATCTTGAGCTGGATCTCGTTCCCGTACTGCGCGGCAAGCAGGCCGACGTCGTTCGAGAACAGTTTGAAAAGGTTCTGCGACTTGGAGAGCAGCAGCGGCACTCTCGGCTCGTCCACCACATTTGCAGGGAGCGCGACGCCGGCGTTTTTCAGCCACAGGAAACTATCGTAGTACTTATCGAAGCGCGCTTTTTCGTTGAGATTCTTCAAGATGAAGCGCTTGTTTTTCGCATTCAGCTCGCTGGGGATCAGATCGAAGATCTCGTTGAGATAGAGACGGTTTTTCTCGTCGTATTTTGAAATATCGCGCTTGTAAAGACGGATGATCGCGCTTTGCGCGTCGGCGACTTTGCGGAGGTTCTTCGTTTCCAGATAGGTGGAGACCGCCTCCGGCATACCGCCTACGATGAGGTAAAGCTCGAACAGCGCCGTCATGCGCTCGTGAATAAATGCGTCCACGGGCTTTTTCTTCTCGAACGATCCACGAAGCGCGTCGATGACCTTTGCGCCGACGTTGTTCGCCCAGGCAAATTCCTCAAAATCCAGCGGGTACATCGTGATGATGTCCATGTATCCCACCGGGGCGGAGATGATGTCTTTGAAAACGGTTCCGAGCAGGGACCCGCTGAGGATATAGGAATACTTGCCGTCCTGCACGAGGTACTTGATCTGCGTGATCAGCTCCTTGCACTCCTGCACCTCGTCGAAGAAGATCATCGTCTTCCCCGGGATCATCCGATCGCCGAAAAGCGCGGAAAGGCGCAATAAAATCTCGTCCGCACCCTGCGCGTTCTCAAAAAGCGGAATGTAATCCGGATTCTCGATGAAATCCATTTTGATCACGCTGTCGTAGTGGTCGTTTGCGAACTGCTCGATTATATAGGACTTACCGACCTGGCGAGCGCCGATGATCATCAGCGCCTTTTTCGGGTTGTCCTTGTAGAACTCTTCAATTTGCTTTGTGATTTTACGTTGGAGCATTTTTCATCCTCCTATAATACTCGATGGTACTATGATAACACAAATCCGCGGAGAAATCAAGGTATAATTTACACTTTTCCATGAACTTTTTCGCTGAATCACCGCACTTTTCTTGACACGCTCTTCCGGCAACCTGTTTGCGGAAGCCGATAAACGAAATATCAGGGTATGAAAAAAGCCTTGTAACTACAGCATTTCTGTAGCTACAAGGCTAAAAATATTTCGTTTCGCTATGTCGTTTTGCTGCCTCTGTTACGTCAGGTCGACAGCTCCAGCTTGAGTGTCAGCACGACGTTAAAAAGGCTTGTAAACGGTCAGTTGGTGTACAGTTACAACCTCTTTGAGCGTGTTTTCGTCAAAAAATGACACTTTCGTTGAACGTGGACCGTTGAACTTTCTGCCCTATTATTCTTCTCATAACCCTCTCAAAAAGGTGAGGGCCGCAGGCCTCGCCGCCCACCGATTTTTTCATCAAACGCTTTTTCCGGAAACCATCATTTTTCCTTGAAAATACTGGGCTTTTCGGGCACTCTCCAATCAATCTCACAAGGCTTTTCCCAAAAGAAAAAGCCCCATGCAGATCTTCTCTGCACAAGGCTTTGAACTAACTATATTCTCTTATTTCTCCCCTGTTTTCTGCTGCTAATGACGCTCAATCATTTTGTCATTTTCAGCTCCAACGGGAGTGTTACTGAACATAGTATCTTTTCAGCCTTGCCGGTTAAGTATAACACATACAGCGACTGAAAGAAACCACTTACTATGATAGATTTTGCGTATTACTTAACTGCATCGCATACTGAACATTTATATCCAGTTACGATAGCATAACAGATGATAGAAAGCCCCAAGTCGAGAGTGAAATTCTCGGGTTTGGGGCTTTCTATTTCTGTTCTTCTGCGCTCTATTCGTGCGAACGGATCTGCTCTTTTCAGCCTGTGGTTTTTAAGCTGCGTTCAGGAT
>JAFOIR010000009.1 GCA_017420625.1 Bacillota bacterium | reverse complement strand
CTGTCTGGCTTTCTCATGGAACAGGTTTCGCAGAGATGGACTGTGAATTGCACAAAGCGTAACTTATAATCCCTTTTTGAGCTATGAACCAACGGGAAAAGGGATTATTATTTTCATATAATGATTTTTGATTCCTTTATTTAGTCAACAATCAGAAAATACGGGATTAGAAGTCCGTATATGAAAATGAAAACCCTTCGCGGCCTATGGATAAAGGATTTCCAGCCAAAGATATGGTTATGCGTTCTATTATTGATGCTACATAGAAAAGACCTTGATGACTGTTTATTTGCATGCGTTCATTCATTGCTGCTTACAGCTCAAGGTCTTTCTTTGTTTTTATCGGGCTATTCTGCAACAACCCCTTCTTTGGATAAAATCTAACAGAGAATCCGCCCCAAAGGCTTGGAGCGGATTTGTGAAAAAAGTGATTACAGCCACCAGGCCTCATGGATCACGGAAGGATCGATGTGTTTGACATCAGGAGACGCGGTGCGGAACATCATGGATTTGAGTTCGTCGGTCATGGTAGTGAGCTGACGAGCGACACCTTCAGCACCATCTGTCATGTACGGCGGCATCAGGGAACGTCCGGTGCAGACCATGTCAGCGCCCATAGCCAGCGCCTTGAAGGCATCAAAACCATCGTCGATACCACCGTCAGCGATCAGGATAAAGTCCTCACCGACCGCTTCACGGATCTGTTTCATCAGATAGACAGGCGGGGTAGCCCAGCGCATCAGGTTGTGATGATGACCAATGATCACGCCGGCAGCGCCGATCTCTTTGGCCAGGACAGCATCGCGGACACTCAGGATGTCCTTGATGAAGAAAGGCAGTTTTGTATAGGTAATGTATTCTTTCATCTCTTCCAGCGTAGGCAGCTTCATGGGGCAGCCAACGATGGTATCGTATTCGGGAGATTCTTCCTTGATCGCATGGCCGCCGTCGATCCCGACAGCAAGTGCACCGTGTTCCTCAGCATAGCGAAGACGGCTGAAGATCTCTTCGCGGTCGGCATAGGGCTTAATCACTTTGATGACACGGGCACCGGTCTTAATGCATTCGCCGAATGTTTCATTGTCACCCATTCCGATGCAGCAGACAGCTCCGGCCAGGCGTGCACCTTCGGCGTAAGGAGCCATACCGTTCTTCAGATGACTGAGGGCACCGGCCATGATGGGCGTTGCGAATTCTTCGCCTAGGAAGGTAACGGAAGAGGTGGGAGGGACAGCTCCCAGGACGCGCTCTTCTATGACGAGGCTGTCCATATACTTACGGGCGATCTTATCAGAATTGGCGTTCGGGTTTTTCATATTCTCCTTCTTTCCCGCTTCCCTGATCCGGGCTTTGCCCAAAGGGACAGCGCTTTCACTTCTTTTGATGAGTTGATTATATCATGAATCTGCGGAGAAAATATGACATATTTGTTTGATGGATATCAAATTTGCTATCCTAATTGAATCGATGCATATACATGTTGAAAAAACTCTGATATAATCAAGCTGTCAAATCATACTGACAACAGGACACAATAAGAACAGGAGAATACAGAATGAACATCAAGAAAAGTTCCAAAGGGCAGGCCATGCCGGCAGAAGTCATTCCGATCAGAGCGGAAGCGTTTGAACCCATTGATCATACAAAGGTTTACTGGCTGGGAAGCGCCGGTATCCTGATCAATACCCGAGGCACTACCCTGATGATCGATCCGCTGCTGGAAGGGTTCGATATGGATACTCTGTTTGACAGCCCCATCCTTCCGAACGATGTGCCGTCACTGGATGGCATACTGATCACCCATATCGATAACGACCATTTCAGCCGCCCCACCTGCAAGGATCTGAAGGCGGTCTGCAAAAGCTACCATGCTCCGCAGTATGTCGCCCAGGTCATGCGCGAGGAAGAAGACCTTCCCGGAGAAGGCCATGACATCCATGAGACCTTTGAGCTGAAAAATACGAAGATCACCCTGACCCCGGCCGATCATGACTGGCAGAATTTTGTACCGGAGTTTCAGTACCGTCACTGGGAGAAGGAAGACTACTGCGGATTCTGGATCGAAACACCGGATGGAATCATCTGGACACCCGGAGATTCCAGGCTGCTGGAAGAACAGCTTCATATGCCGGATCCGGATGTGATCCTGTTTGACTTTGCTGACAACCCTGTGCACATTACCTTTGAAGGTGCCGTAAAGCTGGCCAACACCTATCCGAAGGCCGAACTGGTCTGCATTCACTGGGGAAGCGTCGATGCACCGCAGATGAACACTTTCAACGGTGATCCGGAAACACTGCTTAGCCGTGTAACCAATCCCGAGCGCATTCATGCACTGGCACCAGGTGAGCCGCTGATTCTCGGAAAAGACTGATCTCACACTGTGTGAACAAGCTTACAATAAAACAATCCCGTCTGTCATTTGGCAGACGGGACTTTTTTTCTTACAGGCACATACGGTAGATATTGACAATGTCTTCTTTTTTCAGAGGCTTGAATCCTTTGAGTTCTCCACCCCAACAGGCTGCCTCAGCCATCTTGTCGAAGTTCTCCTCTCCGATACCCAGCGCAGAAAGGTGACTTTCCAGTCCGAGGGTGTTGTAGCAGAAGTCAGCCAGGGCATCCACAGCAGCTTTGGCGTCCTCCATGGTGTTCCCGGTAGGGGCAATATCCATGACGTTTCGGCCAAACTGTGCGATCTTGGGAGCCGTGACTTCATCCAGAATATACTCCAGCCATCGGGGTGTAAGGATCGCCAGCCCAAGCCCGTGGGTGATATCATAATAGGCAGAGAGCTCATGTTCCATGGCATGGCAGCTGGTCATCTGCCGGACACCGCAGTAGAGGAAATCGTTGAGTGCCCAGGAAGAAGCCCACATCAGATTGGCCCTGGCTTCGTAGTTGTCCGGCTGAGAAAGAGCCACGGGAGCAAATTTGACCACGGTCTTCAGCACTTCTTCCTGGATGCGTTCCAACATATCCATCTGATCCTGCGTACTGAAATAAGCAACGTCCAGGATATGGGACATAATATCGAAACTGCCGCAGGCAGTCTGGTAAGCGGGTACCGTAAAGGTGAACTCCGGGTCCTCAAAAGTGACCTTTGGACGCACTAAAGATCCGCCAAGACCGCTTTTGATGTTCAGGTCCATGTTGCTGATTACTGCGCCGGTATCCATTTCCGATCCGGTAGCGGCGATCGTTACCACCGTGACGATAGGCAGCGCTTTATCAAAGCTGACTTTTCTCTCCACGATGTCCCAGACATTGTCGGTAGGGGCAAAAGTGGTTGCGGAAACAGCTTTGGCACAGTCGATGGTGGACCCGCCGCCCACAGCCAGAATTACGTCGATATGATTATCCCGACAGATCCTGACCCCTTTATTGACCGTGGTGTGACGGGGATTGGGTTCAACACCGGGCAGTTCTAATACGGTGAGACCAGCCTCATTCATCAGGTTCATAAGTTTGTCATAAAGACCGCTTCGCTTGATGGACCCGCCGCCATAAACCAGCAGCACCCGGCTGCCGAAGTTCTTCAGTTCCTCGGGCAGATGCTGGATCTGATTCTTGCCAAAGAGTACCTTGGTGGGGTTATGGAAAGTAAAGTCATTCATCAGTATGATCTCCTGTTATGTTTGTTTTCTCTGGATGATTATTCTAAATTGGCTGCGCATTTCTGCAACAGTGTAATAATGGGCAGATGCTGCGGACAGGCTCCCTCGCACTGACCGCACTGGAGGCAGTCGCTGGCTTTGCCCTTGCCATTGGTGCGCCAGCTGTATTGGCGTTTGGCGCCAGCTGTGTTGTTGTACATAAGCTGCTGATTTCGAGCGCTGAATATATCCGGGATCGGAATGCTCATGGGACACCCTTCCACGCAGTAACGGCAGCCTGTACATTTGATGCTGTCCACAGCGTCAATAGCCGCTCTGGCGTTCAAGATCACTTGCTTTTCTTCTTCATTCAGCGCCTGGAAGTTCTTCATGTAGGAAAGATTATCTTCCATCTGTTCGAGATTGCTCATTCCGGAAAGTACGGTGATGATGCCTTCCAGGCTGGCAACAAAGCGGATCGCCCAGCTGGCAGGGGAGAGAGCGGGGTTCGCCTGACGGAAGATGTCTTTGACTGCCGGGATCGGGTCAGCCAATGCGCCGCCTTTGATGGGCTCCATAACCGTGATGGACTTACCGTGTTTACGGGCAATCTCCCAGCAGGCTTTGGAAGCGATACGCTCATCTTCCCAATCGGCGTAGTTGATCTGAAGCTGGATGAAATCCACATCCGGATGAGCCGTGAGGATCTGATCCAGCAGTTCGGGACTGGCATGGAAGGAGAAACCCCAATGTTTGATAAGGCCTTTGGCTTTCTGCTCCTTGACGAAGTCCCAGATGTGATAGTCGTCGAATTTTGTGTAATTATTAGCCATCAGACCGTGAAGCAGGTAATAGTCGAAGTATCCTGCGCCAGTGCGTTCCAGACTGGTATAAAACTGCTGTTTGCAGCTGGCTTCGTCCGTACACTGCTCCCATGCGTTGATCTTTGTGCAGATCGTAAACTTGTCCCGGGGATAGCGATCGACCACCGCTTTTTTAAATGCGGCTTCACTCTTGCCCATATCGTATACATAAGCTGTGTCAAAATAGGTTCCGCCTGCAGCAATAAAGCGGTCCACCATTTCACAGACCTGCGGCATGTCTACACTTCCATCTGCGTTGTGAGGCAGGCGCATGAGCCCGAATCCCAACTTGAACACGTCTTTTCCAAACCAATCTGACATTTTTGAATCCTCCTTGATTTTGTCTTATCTATATTGTACAGGAGGAGATATATAAATATCCAATAGAAATATATAATAAACGATAGAAATAATCTATCGATCAACAAAGCGTTGACAGAATTCTGCCAAGGGGCTATGATACATTTATCACGAATGGATAGGAGAGAGAAGTATGGATTTTACAAGAACCGCTTTAGGTATTGAGTTTGGATCAACAAGGATCAAGGCCGTTCTGATCGATGAGAAGAATATCCCGATCGCATCGGGTGATTATGAATGGGAAAATCAGCTGAAAGACGGGATCTGGACCTATTCGATGGATAAGATCCATGAAGGCCTTCAGACCTGCTTTGCTGCATTGAAGGCGGACGTAAAGGAAACATTTGCAGAAGAACTAACGACGGTCGGAGCGATCGGAATCTCCGGCATGATGCATGGTTATCTGCCGTTTGATAAGGAAGGAAACCAGCTCTCTGAGTTTCGTACCTGGCGAAACACCATCACCGGGCAGGCAGCCGAAAAGCTGACGGCGCTGTTTGATTTCAATATTCCGCAGCGCTGGAGCATCGCACATCTGTATCAGGCAATGCTGAATGGGGAAGAACATGTTGGGAAGATCGATTATCTGACGACCCTGGCCGGTTATATCCATTGGAGACTGACCGGAGAGAAGGTCATGGGCATCGGTGAAGCCTCCGGCATGTTCCCTATCGACAGCGCGAAAATGGATTATCATGAAGGAATGATCCAAAAGTTCAAGGATCTGACCGGAACGGATCTTCGAAGGATCCTGCCGAAGGTGCTCTCAGCGGGTGAAGATGCCGGCACTTTGACAGAAGAAGGCGCACTTTTGCTGGATCCGACCGGTACTCTGAAAGCCGGAATTCCGGTCTGTCCCTGTGAAGGCGATGCCGGTACCGGTATGACAGCCACGAATTCTGTCCGTGTGCGGACCGGCAATGTCAGCGCCGGAACGTCAGACTTCGCTATGATCGTTACCGAAGGCCCGCTGGGCGTTCACCGGGAGATCGATATGGTCACGACGCCGGACGGCAGCCCGGTCGCGATGGTTCACTGCAATAACTGTACCAGCGACATCAATGCCTGGGTGAATCTGTTCAGTGAATTCTGTGATCTGATGGATATCAAGGTCTCCAAAGGTGAGCTGTTCACCAGACTTTTCAGGATCGCACTCAAGGGCGAGACAGACTGCGGCGGCCTTCTTTCCTATAACTATTTCTCCGGTGAAGGGGTGACAGATCTGGATGAAGGTCGTCCGATCTTTGCAAGAACTCCAAACGCACACTTTACGCTGGCGAATTTCATGCGGATGCATCTGCTTTCCGCACTCGCAACATTAAAGATCGGTATGGATATTCTGACCGGGACGGAAAAAGTTGCGATCGACAAGCTCTACGGCCACGGCGGTTTCTTCAAGACCCCGGAAGTCGGACAGCGGATGCTGTCTGCTGCGGTATCTTCACCGGTATCCGTTATGGAAACAGCCGGAGAGGGCGGCCCTTATGGTATGGCACTATTAGCCGGATACAGCATCTGGAAAGAGGCGGGAGAGAGTCTGCCGGATTATCTGGACCGAAAAGTCTTTAAGGATGCGAAGTCCGTGACCCTGATGGCTGAAGATGAGGAGATTGCCGGGTTCAACCGGTTCCTTGAAACATACAAGAAGGCACTTCCTGTAGAAATCACTGCGCTGGAGGTCCTGGAAAGTTAATATGATCCGCAAGATATACCGGCAGATGCTGATCACGCAGATCCTCTCTGCGATGACGGTCATGATCTGCATGATGATCGACTCGATGATGATCGGTCGATTTTTAGGTGTCGATTCGGTCACCGCTTACGGACTGGCCAGTCCCGTCCTTCTGGTTTTCGCTGCCTTTGGCAGTATGCTTTCGGCCGGGATCCAGGTTATGTGCGGAAAAACCGTGGGCAGCGGTGATATGGAAGGCACGAATGCATGCTACTCTGCATCCATGGTCATGGCTGTCGGTGTAGCGATCTTAGGGGTGGCGCTGGTGCTGATTCTGCAAAATCCCTTAACGAGCCTGCTTGGCGCAGGAAAACCTACCGAGGATAATGTCGTCTTCTTCCTGACGAGAGATTACCTGGATGGCTTTATTCTGGGCGCGCCTGCTTTCATCCTAGCGCAGATCATGGTTCCGTTTATGCAGATCTCCGGCAGCCGAAGCCGTCTCGTGGCCGCCGTCCTGATGATGACGGTATCGGATATCGTTTTTGATATTCTGAATGTTTTTGTTTTCCACGGCGGAACCTTCGGAATGGGACTTGCTTCCTCGCTGAGCTATTATCTGGCACTGGTGATTGGTCTGACCTATTTCCTGAAGAAAGACTGCATGTTCAAGCTGAAGCTGAAAAGCGTAAAAGCCAGGATCTGTGCAAATCTTTTCCGTTATGGCATACCAACCGTCATCAATCAGATCAGCCTTGTGCTGCTGGTCTTCGTTCTGAACAAGATTTTGCTGGCAGTGGGGAAGAACCTGGCTGTTGCAGCCTATTCGGTGGTCTCTACGATCGGCAATATCTGCTACAGCTTCAGCTCCGGCGTAGGCTCGGTCGCATTGCTGCTTTCTGCAGTCTTTTTCGTTGATGAAGACAGGAATGCGCTGAGGACTCTCATCAAGACGATGACCCTCTATGCGATCTTTCTCGATCTGGCCGTGATCCTGGTTATGCAGCTGTTCGCTCCGCCGCTGGTCAGCCTGTTCTTGCCGAATGATCCGGCAGCAAAGGAGATGACCATTCTGGGTGTTCGCCTGTTCAGTCTGTCACTTGTTCCCAGTGCCATGAACACGGCGTTCAAGAATTACTGTCAGGGTGTGGAGAAAACCAGGCTTACAGAAGTGATCTCCGTGATCCAGAACTTCGTATCCATTGCGAGTTTTGCCTTTATCCTCAGTCGTTTTCTGGGAACGACCGGGGTATGGCTGGGGTTCGTCTCCGGTGAAAGTCTGACGCTTCTGCTGATCGCCGTCTATGTCTGGGTGAAGCAGAAAAAGATCACGTTCTCGGTGGATGCCTTTTCCTTCCTCGAGCCGGATTTTGGGGTCAGTGAACATAACCTTTTCGAGAGAAGTATCCATTCTGCCGAAGAAGCCATCGAAGCATCCCGCTGTGCTGCAGAATTTTGCCGCGAGCACGGGGAGAAGCCTCGGGAGTGTATGCTGATCTCGCTCAGTATTGAAGAGATCGTCAACAATATCATTGAATATGGGTTTACCAAAGATAAGGAACGGCACAGTATCAACGTCCGGATCCTGTTTAAGGAAAAGCAGCGGGTCATCCGTATCCGGGACAACTGCCTGAGCTTTGATCCGGTGGAGTATCTGAAGCTGCATCAGACAGAGGAAGACCCGGCAGCACATATCGGCATCCGGATGATCATGAAAATGGTCAAAGACGCCAATTATGTCAATTCTTTGGGACTGAACAATCTGACATTAGTCCTGTAAATCTGAAAACACAAAAAAAGAGCCAGCCTGTTTTGATGGGCTGGCTCTTTGCTTGGAAGCAGGTTTACTTTTGCGGTGCCTTCAGTTTTCGGCGAGAGTAAAGCCGCATAGCGATCTCGTGCTGGAAGCGCCATTCCTCTTCACCAAGCTCCTTTTCGCCGAAGATCACATCGTGATAGATTCGGAGGAGTCGGTCCGGTTCGTCATTTTCCAGATCGTAGCTTGGCCAGTGAACGATTCGGAACAGATGCCGCAGCGTCTCGTTTTTCTTGCGATCATAGCCCCGGCGGCTGAGCCCGGCGAGCAGCTTGGGCAGATCCGCACGGATCTTGTCGCTGTAGGAGAGGGCTTCATAGGCCTTTTTCCTGCGGCTTTGCAGGATCAGCCATGCGGCTGCGCCTCCAAGAATCAGTACAGGAATCGCGATCAGCAGGATCTTGCCGACCGGAACCGGTTTTCTTTCAGGTTCCGGTTCTTTTTCCTGTTCCGCTTTTTTCTTGTCATTTTCCCGGCGTTCCTGCATCTTGGCTTCCAGAACGCCCTCGGCATCCCAGCTCGCCTGAGAACCGATGAAGCCCGGTGTTGCCTCTAAGGAGACCCATCCATAGCCAGGCAGATAAGCTTCACACCAGGCATGGCGGGAATCGTCATCCAGCCAGAGCGCATTCTGCTGTTCCAGTTCGGTCCGGTATCCTTCGACGTAACGGGTCGGGATCCCCGAGACCCGGCACAGAACGGCAGCTGCCGTGGCATACCAGGTGCAGTAACCTTCTCTGGATTCGAAGAGCAGGTGATCCAGCAGAGGCGTATCGCCTTCAGGCATCGCAGGATGAAGCTGATAGCCATAGTTGGTCTTCAGGTAATGCTCGATTGCAATGATTTTATCATAATCACTGGAAAGTCCTTTGGTGATATCTTCGGCCAACCGGATGATTTCCGGTGAGAGGTTCTCCGGAAGGGCGAGATAATCTTTCCGGATAGCTTCCTCCCGACGGCAAAGAACCTGTTCGATCTGGGTATTCCATTCCATATCGAGCAGGAATTCGGCTTCGTAGGTGCCGGCGATCTGTCCCCAGGTCTGGAGTTTGTCAGCGTCATAATGATACCCTTCGGCATCACGGATCACGTTCGTCATCCGCCCGTTGGTCTCCAGAAAATACAGGCGATAGGCGGTATCTTCTTCCTGCATATAGTCGAAAAGCACTTTTCCGGACTGGGTCTGGAAGGGATAGCGATCTTTGTCGGCGGAGATCTGCAGCAAATTGGAGGTCGTAAACAGCGTGCGCGTATTCATCTGGTAGTAATCGATATACAGTGCACGCTTGCGAAGATACTGAGCACCGGTGGAGGCATCCACTGTGCCGGGATCACCGCGTGTCGTTCGCCAAAGGGCGTAGACGTGTTCAGCCGTGTCAAGATTCCACTGAAGAAGTGTCGGGTCCTCCGGCTGAGCTGTATTTTTCCACTGACGGCCGTCGAAATAATTCCAGGTAGCACCAGGCAGATAAACGACGTTTGAGTCGCCGAAATCCAGCCAGACCTTCAAGAGGTGTGCATAATCCTTTTCCTTGTCGGACTGGACCACTGGGCGGGACTCGGTCATCGAATCGATGGAAAACTCCGCATCTCCTACGGTGCGGTAGTGGATCCGGGTATCGATCTTTTTCCAGATCTCCTGTACCTCATCCCAGGCAGCGTGAAGCATCTTGTAGGGATAGGGCTGCGCATTGACAGGTGCCAGGAACAAGAGCGCACTGATCAGGCTGCAGACGAGAAGGACAATGGCAGGCCGCTTGGTTTCGGGAAGACGGCGGCGCCTCAGAACTTCTGTCAGGGAGAAGAGTACCAGCGGCATCATCAGGACGATGCTGGTTTTTGGAAGACGTTCACCAAAGATGGCGGCAAGGATCCAGATGATGACCCAGGCGGCAGCAAGGACCAGTCTCGGCCAGAAATACTGCACAGGATAGAGAAGGACCAAAGAGGCGGCGCTGCCGCCGAGAACCACCAGTGCGTTGGTGCCGGCGGATTCTTCGTAAGGGGCAGATTTCCATAAGAGCAGCGTTTCGCTGATCCATTCGGTGCCGCTGAAGATCCGGGTAAAGAGAAAAAACGTCAGGACATACAGAAGGATCGGACCGAGCACTTTGACCAGCCGGTCGGCAAGAAGAAGCAGTGTGATCCAGACGATCAGAAAACCGATCACCATTCCGGTCTGAACATTGATATAGGTGCGGTAGGGGAAGATCAGTACAGATGCGGTAGTGATCAGCACCAGGAGCAGCCAGCGGGGCAGGTACTTATCAACAAATTCTCTCATTGGCTGCCTCCTTTCCCGGAAGAGGAGACGGCATCGTTTCCGCCAGAAAGAACAGAGAAGAAGTCCCGGTCAGAAGGTGCCTGAACGAAGGAAAGCTTCTTTTCGGATGCAGCCAGAGATGCGACCTCGGAAGAGTCTCCGATATAGATCAGCGTGACTTTGGCACCGCGGCTGATCAGCAGGCTGATCTTGCGGATAAGCGCTTCATTGACCTCCCAGGTGAGCAGGATATAGCGTCCGATGCCTTCCGAACGCACATGAAAATCAAGTGCATCTTCTACGCCGGTCTCACCGCTGAAGAAGTTCCGGGCCATGATCTTATAAAGACGCGGGAAAGCGGAGATGGAAGTGAGGACCTGCTTGCGGGGAGCATCCGGAAGAATTTTCAGCGCAATACCGCGGCGAAGGAAATAATCGGTGATGGCAAGGGTGCCCTCGACGACATCATCCTGTGCCTGCCATCCGGCTTCGCCTCCGGGCACGTCTTTTCTTCCGTCGGGAATAAGAACCAGTTCGGTCTTGGGTTCCGGCGAGAGGTTCTTCAGAATGAGTTTCTGAGAGCGGGCGGAGGCTTTCCAGTTCACGCGGCGGATATCATCGCCCCGGGAATAAAGCTTCCACTGACCGTCCGGAATCATCTCTCCGAAATAGCTGCGGTCCACCTTTTGCTGGTCTTTTTCTTCCGGAGGTGCGATGGGAAGCTGATCGATCCGCTGCTGACGCGGCAGAACGTTCACATGTTCTATTTTTTCGTACGTCAGCTCTGTAAGCGAGAAATAATCCGGGATAATGATCGAAGAGGCGCCGATCCGGCAGTAACCGTAGTGGCGGCAGACCGGATGGAATTCATAGACCTTCTCCTCTCCCGGTGCCAGAGAGCAGTACAGGGATTGTTCTTTTTCAGAAAAATGGATCTTGCCTTCACTCATGCGGATACGGATCTCGGGAATCGTGATATAGCTGTCGTTTCGAAGCATCAGTTTGCATGCCAAAAGCTCGCCCCTGACCACGCTTGTTTTTTCCACTTCCAGGCGGATGACGAGCGAGGACCGAACGAGTCTTCGAAAGATGAGAGCCGACAGCGGGAGAATGAGCGATATCCAGAAAAACAGATAGCTCGCTGCCCCTCCCTTGAAACCGATGAGTACGGCAGCTGCCAGGATGACGAGCACCATCAGCAGCTGCCGGAATCTGAGAGCTTTTTTCATTTAGTGGATACAGGCGGAACGGGGACGGTCTTCAGACATTCCGTCAGAACGCCGTCTGCCGTTGCATTCTGGATGCTGGCATCAAGGGACAGAACGAGACGGTGGCAAAGGACAGGCTGAACGACCGCCAGCACATCCTCCGGAACGACATAGTCCATTCCCTTCATATAGGCCCAGGCCTGAGCGGCATGGGTCAGCGCCAGGGTTGCACGAGGGCTGGCACCAAGGGAAAGAGAGTGAGTCTGACGGGTCGAACGGACGATCTCAATGATGAAATGCCGGATCGACTCACTGACTTTAACGTTCGCGGTCTCTTCCTGCATCATCAGGACGTCTTCTCTGGTAAGGACCGGTGTGACAGGGGCGTTTTTCTCTCCGGTCAGATCACGGCGGAGCATGTCGTCCTCATCGCCCTTTTCAGGATAGCCCATGGAGATACGCATGAGAAAACGGTCCAGCTGCGCTTCCGGCAGCTGATAGGTACCGGAGAACTCGATGGGGTTTTCGGTCGCGATGACCATGAACGGCTGCGGGACCGGTGTTGTTTTGCCTTCGACGGTCACGTGCTGTTCTTCCATGACTTCCAGCAGACTGGCCTGGGTCTTGGGGCTCGTCCGGTTGATTTCATCGGCCAGGATGATATGGTTCATGACCGGACCGTCGTGGAAGACGAGTTCGCCCGTGTGCATATTGACGGTCGAGTAACCGGTGATGTCTCCGGGCAGGGTATCCGGCGTGAACTGAATACGGCCGAAGCTGAGAGCTAAAGCTCTGGAAAGACCGAGAGCCAGGGTGGTCTTCCCCACGCCCGGGACATCCTCGATGAGGAGATTGCCGCGGGCGAGGAGAGTACCGAGAGCAAGCCGGCACTGCCGGTCTTTGCCATAGATGGTTTTCTGCAGCTGTTCAAGGACAGCGTCGACTTTTGGATTGCTCATTGAAAATTCCTTTTAGTTGATGGAGGTGAATCTGCCTTTGTACGGATCGATGGGGCTGATGCCCTTGAAGGGCGAGTCGCCGCACATCTTTTCGACCAGCATCTTCACATTGTTTTCCTCGGAAGTATAGGCATTGGCAAGGGTCTTGAAGGCCGGTGCATCGGTCAGATGATACGGATTGTCGATGGAGACCAGAATGGTCGGGATATCCATGATCAGCGTAGGAATGGTATTGCGCACGCCTGGCCAGGTAATGCGGGCTGCACTGTCGCCGCCGTCGGTTTCGACATTCGCAAAGTAGCAGATGACGTCGATCTTCTTCTTGAGTTCGGAGATCTTGGTGCCGCCGATCGGGAATGGTACGTTGGGATTGTCATTGTCGTATACGATGACATTGAATCCGCGGTTCTTCAGCTCGTCAATAAAGATCTGGCCATAGCCGGCGGTGCGGTTGTGGTAGCCGGGTTTGTCGCCGAGGACGATGACATAGATATTCTTGACGTTCGGGCCAAACGGCAGGACGTTTTCGTCGTTGCGGACGAGGGTGATACTCTTGTCAGCGATTTCTCTGGCCTGGGCTTTGCCGGCGGGATCGTTGAAGATCTCGAGGGCTTCGACAGGCGGAACAAGGGTGCCGGCCTTCGCTTTTTCATGGAGCTTCAGCATGGCTTTGGTCGCCAGGATGCGGGTGACCGCCTCGTCCAGACGTTCAGGCGTGATGACGCCTTCTTCGTAACCTTTGACCATGAATTCATAGTCTTCTTCCAGATTGCGGTTGAAGAGGAACATGTCCGCGCCGTTGGCAATGGACATCGGAACGCCTTTCTCACGCGGAACGCGCTCGGTAAAGCCTACCATGGAGGAAGCATCGGTGACGATCAGACCGTTGAATCCAAGCTTGCCACGAAGTAGTTTGTTATGAAGATCATAGTTCAGTGAACCGACCATGATCTCTTCGTCCTTGATATCCGGATTGTAATAACGGGAGTAGGCCGGCTGCATGATATGGGCAGTCATGACGGTCGGGCATCCTTCATCGATCAGACGGCCATAGATCATACCATAGGTCTTATCCCATTCCTCAACGGAAAGATCATTGACGGAAGCGATGAAGTGCTGGTCGCGGAAGTCTCTTCCGTCACCGGGCCAGTGCTTGGCGCAGGCCAGCATGCCGCCGTCCTTCAGACCTTTGCAGTAACGGGAGGTATACTCTGCTACTTCTTCGGGTTTGTCGCCGAAAGAACGGACATTGACGATGGGGCTGTAGGGGTTGTAGTCGATGTCGGTGACCGGGCCGAAGTCCCAGTTGACACCGGTGGCAGTACATTCTCTTGCGCAAAGAAGACCGGCTTTATAGGAATATTCCGGATCGCCGGTCGCGGCGATCTGCATGTGATGGCCGTTACAGGTGCCTTCTTCGATCAGATTCCAGGAACCGCGGTCAAGGTCTGCTGCGATCAGCATGGGAACCTTGCTGAAGTTCTGGATCTTTTCAACTTTATCACGCAGTTCTTTGGCGGATGATTTACGGAAAAGAGTTCCGCCGGGTTTGAAGCCGATCCGGTCAAAAAGAGCGATCTGATCGTCCAGATCTCCCATGGATGAGGTGCAGAAAAGCTGCTGAATTTTTTCTTTTTCCGTCAGAGACGCAAGTGTGCTCTCGACCCATGCGATATCTTCATCAGACAAGTAAAAGGGTTTAGCTTTCAGGTCAACAGACATGGACAGTCCTCCTTGATATAAAATATTGAATTGTAACGAACACATAGTTACCTTAAGTATACAGGATGCATCTGGTCCTGTCAAAAAGGAATCTTACAGTTCCAGCTTTTTCTTTTCTTCGTTCTTGATCTCCCAATGAATCAGGAAGGTCAGCGCACCCCGAAGAACAATGATCGCCCCGAGGATCATCAGTTCATTCCATTCCCGGACAATAACCGTACGAAGGACCTCGCCGCCTAATTTGAATTCCAGTGCCAGTGCAATACCCTGTGCAAGGTAGAGGCGGATATCATCCTTCTTTTTGATCCAGCCAAGGAAAGCCTTGATGAGCGTGACGATCAGAACGGAAACACCAGCGAACTCACACAGCAGGACCGCATAATTGACTATCAGTCCAAAGATCTCTTCAATCGATTCAAACATTACTCTTTCCCCCTCAGTCGTTCCTGTTTCCATGCTTCTGCCAGACGGATCCGGCGGCGGTCAGCGGCGGCTTCATACTCGCGCTTTTCTTCTTCCGTTTCCGGAATGTATTTCGGCACCGGAGCCGGTTTGCCGTCATCTCCCAAAGCCACGAAAACCAGGTATGCCTGATTGGTCAGTTCCCGATCACCGGCCAGTGTTTCCACATAGGTGTCGACTCTTACTTCCAGGGAAGTCTTTCCGCTCCAGGTCACCATGGCTTTCTGGACGACGGTGTCTCCCAGAAAAGCCGGTTTCATGAAGTTCAGATGATCGATGGCGACCGTCGTTACCTGCATGCCTGTAAAGCGCTGTGCCGCCACGGCGCCGATCACGTCGATCCAGCTCATCAGCTGTCCGCCGAAGAGCCTGGGGTTTTTATAGCCGTTGCAGTGCTGTGCCAGCACGATCTGAACACTCGTCGTGACTTTATTCATCGAAGATGTACCTCACGCAGCATGGATTTTTCTCAAGTATACCATATCAAAAATGAAAATGTCCATATCCTGACGAAAGACTGTGTGACACAGTGGAAAAAGACAAGGATGAATCACCGAAATATCTGTTTACAAAGGTAGTTTTATTTGTTACAATGAAAATACTATATATGCTTCAATTAGAGGAAGCGAAGCGAATATAATATTCCGGAAGGGAGCTGTAACAGTGAAAAGAACTTTTCGCGGCGGTGTACACCCGAAGGAACGGAAAGAGCTGAGCGAGGGCGCAGCTTTACGGGTATTTGATGCAAAGGGAGAGATGGTCTTTCCCCTTGCGCAGCATATCGGTAAACCTGCCAAGCCTGTAGTCAAGCGCGGCGATCCGGTCCTGGTCGGGCAGTGCATCGCGGAAGCAGACGGCTTTGTATCCGCCAATATCATTTGTTCATGCTCGGGAAAGGTGAAGGCGATCGAAAAACGCCGCACGATTTCCGGAGCTATGTTGGAGTGCGTCGTGATTGAGAACGATGGACTCTATACCTTGAAAGAGGGCGTCGGTGAACGCGTCAAGGAACCTGATTTCTCCAAGGATGCTATCCTTGCGAAAGTCAGGGAAGCCGGCATCGTAGGCTTAGGCGGTGCAGGATTCCCGACATCGGTCAAACTTGCACCGAGAGATGCGGCAGGCATCAAGTATGTCATTGCCAACGGTGCGGAATGTGAACCGTACCTGACCTGTAATGATCAGCTCATGCAGCATAAAGCCCCCGAGATCGTCGAGGGACTGGAGATTACCCTAAAGCTTTTCCCGAATGCTGTCGGCGTCATTGCGATCGAGAACAACAAGCCGAAAGCCATCGAAGCCATGAGAAAAGCCGCACAGGGCAAGGAAAAAATCCAGGTAGCGGCTCTTCCCACCAAATACCCGCAGGGCGGTGAGCGAAGCCTGATTCAGGTGATCGCAGAAGTGGATTTCCCCACTTCCAAGCTGCCGGCAGACGTTGGCTGTATCGTGGATAACGTCGGTACTCTCTACGCTATCCAGCGGGCTGTTCTTTATAATGAACCGCTTTTCTCCCATGTCATGACGGTGAGCGGTGATGCGGTGAAAGAACCGGCCAACCTGATCGTCCGTGACGGCACAAGCTTCAGAGAGATCATGGAAGAGTGCGGCGGCCTGAAGGAAGGCATGACGCTCAAAAAAGCGATCTGTGGCGGTCCTATGATGGGACTGACCCTTTCCAGCCTGGATATCCCTATCCACAAGACGACCAACGGTCTTCTTCTGTGGGCCAAGGACCCGGTGGAAGAAGCACAGGTACAGATGACTGCCTGTCTGCACTGCGGACGCTGCACGACTGTGTGCCCACAGGGCCTGATGCCGCAGATGATGGCTGAATCAGCTGAGCACAAGGATTATGTGCGTTATGAAACCAAACTGTACGGACTCGACTGCATTGCCTGCGGATCCTGCACCTATATCTGTCCGGCCAAACGGCCGCTGACTCAGACCTTCAAGCAGGTCAAGGCAGAGATTTTAGCAGCTAAGAGAGCCGCAGCGGCGAAAGGAGGCGGAAAATGAGTCAAATGATCCTGAACCTTTCCGCCGGTCCTCAGACCAGAGATAGGTGGACGACCCATTTCATCATGATGATGGTGGTGGCCGCACTTCTGCCGGCTACTATCGTAGGTATCGCGGTCAACGGACTGCATGCCGGCCTGATCGTTCTGGTTGCTGTTGTCACGGCTTTTGTGACGGAGTTCCTGTATGACAAGATCACCGGAAGGCCGGATACCTGGAAAGACGGCAGCGCGATCGTTACCGGTCTCCTGCTGGCCCTTTCGCTTTCACCTTCCACCCCGCTTTACGCTCCGTTCCTTGGTTCGCTCTTTGCGATCCTGGTCGTCAAGTGTGCGTTCGGCGGACTGGGCAAGAACTTTATCAACCCGGCGCTGGCAGCCCGCTGCTTCCTGCTCCTTTCCTTCGGAAGCTCCATGACCATCTTTGCAGTGGACGGCGTTGCCACAGCAACTCCGCTGGCAGAACTGGCGGCAGGCCGTGTGGTGGATATTCAGAAGATGTTCCTCGGAACAGGCGGCGGTGTAATCGGATCTTCGATCCTGGCGCTGCTTGCCGGCGGTCTGGTGCTTTGGGCGATGGATATCATCCATGGCCAGATCTGTTTCTCCGTTATCATCGGATTCACGCTGTTCATGGGCTTGTTCGGCGGACAGGGCTTTGATCCGGCCTACCTTGCAGCACAGCTTTGCGGCGGCGGCGTGATCATGGGCGCCTTCTTCATGGCGACCGACTATACGACTTCTCCTGTCAGCCGGCTGGGACAGACGGTTTACGGTGTGATGATCGGTGTGATGGGTGCACTTTTCCGTGTTTTCGGAAATGCAACGGACTCCTTCAGTTATTCGATCATCATTGCAAACCTGTTCACTCCGCTGATCGAGACCTATATCATCCCGAAACCCTATGCGTATCGCAAGGCATCTCAGGATAAACTGAACGGAGTAGAGAAAGTTCCGTTTTTCAAGAAGATTCCCAAACCGGTCTTTGTCATTGCAGCCATTACCCTGTTGGCAGGCCTTGCACTTTCCGGCGTCTTCTCAATGACGGCTGATTCGATCGAAGAGCAGAAGAGAGCCGAGAACGCAGCTTCCTTCCAGGCCGTGCTTCCCGATGCAGCTACTTTCAGTTTCAGTCAGGATCTGGATGCTGCCATCGAAGCGCTTCCGGCAAAAGAGTACGGCAGCGGTAAATTCGGCAAGATGACGATCCGCTCAGCTGCACTTGGAGTGGATGCATCCGGCAATCCCTGCGGCTATGTGATCTCCGCTACCAGCGGTGACGGTATGGAAGGCGATGTGACCTTGTCCATGGGACTTGACCTGGACGGCAGGATCATCGGAATCGCCTTTACGGAACTCAATGAAACGCCCGGTCTGGGCATGAAAGCCGATGAACCAGCTTTTAAGGAGCAGTTTACCGGCAAAGCGGAAACACAGCTCAAGCTTGTCAAGGGCGGTGCTTCCGGCAGCAACGAGATCGACTCGATCTCCGGCGCGACCATCACGTCCCGCGCAGTTGTGAACGCGGTGAACGCCGGCCTGGATTTCTTCCACAATGTTCTGAAGGGAGGGACCTGGTTTGAATAAATATACGGAACGGCTGTACAACGGCCTAATCAAAGAGAACCCCACCCTGATCCTTTTGCTGGGTATGTGTCCGACCCTGGCAGTATCCACCCAGGCCATGAACGGTATCGGCATGGGCCTTTCCACCACCGCGGTTCTGATCCTTTCCAACGTCGTGATCTCGGCGCTGAGAAAAGTCATTCCCGATGAGGTAAGACTTCCCGCCTACATCGTTATCGTTGCCTCGCTGGTTACGGTCACCGAGCTTCTGATCGAAGCTTATCTGCCTTCGCTTTATAAAGCGCTCGGCATCTATATCCCGCTGATCGTTGTTAACTGTATCATCCTGGGCCGTGCAGAAGCCTACGCCAACAAGAATACCGTCGGGCTTTCCTTCTTCGATGGTCTGGGTATGGGACTTGGTTTTACCGTCGCGCTGACCCTGGCCGGTCTGGTCCGTGAGGTGCTCGGTTCCGGTACTGCTTTCGGACTGCAGGTACTCCCGAACGGCGTCGAGCCCATGGGCATCTTCATCCAACCGCCCGGAGCGTTCCTGGTCATCGCAGCTTTCATTGCGATCATGAACGCGATCGGCATCAAGACCCGTCAGAGGGAACTGGTCGAGAGCAACGGATGCGACCACTGCTGTGCCAACTGCGGTGCTTCGCTGACCTGCCCCTCGAAAAAGGCAGAAGGAGGTGAGAGCAAATGAGTAACCTCATTCTGATCATCGTCACCGGTGCCCTCATCAATAACGTGGTTCTGAATCAGTTCCTGGGCATCTGTTCGTTCCTGGGCGTTTCCCGGGATATGAAGGCATCCGCCTCTCTGGGCGGTGCGGTCATCTTCGTTATGACGATCGCCTCCGCGGTAGCCTCGCTCCTTTACGACTTTGTTCTGGCCCCGCTCGGCATGGACTTCATGAAGACCATCGTCTTCATCCTGGTCATCGCCGCCCTGGTACAGATCGTCGAAATGTTCCTGAAGAAAACCTCTCCGGCTGTTTACCAGTCGCTGGGCATCTACCTGCCGCTGATCACCACGAACTGCGCCGTACTGGGCGTCGCGCTGACCAACGTGCAGGATGGTTATAACTTTATCGAGAGTGTCCTTTCCGGTTTCGGAACGGCCCTGGGCTTTACCCTGGCGATCGTTCTTCTGGCCAGCATCCGCAGCCGTATCCGGGAGGAGGATATTCCCGCACCGCTTCGCGGCGCACCGATCGTTCTGATCGCAGCGGCACTCATGTCGATTGCGTTCATGGGCTTCTCGGGACTTTCATTCTAAGGAGGGCTCGGGTATATGATTATTCTTTATACAACGATCGTTATTACGGTGATCGGTATCCTGGTAGGCGCGGGTCTCGTGTTCACCGGGAAAAAGTTCTACGTCGAAGTGGATGAGAAAGAAGCAGCTGTTCGTAAGTGCCTTCCCGGCAACAACTGCGGCGCCTGCGGCTTTGCCGGATGTGACGCCATGGCGGCGGCGATCGCCAAAGGAGATGCTCCGGTCAACGGATGTCCCGTCGGCGGAACGCCGGTAGCGGAGCAGATCGGTGAGATCATGGGTATCTCGGCGGAAGCCGTCGATCGTAAGGTCGCTTTCGTCAAATGTAAAGGCTCCTGTGTGGTCACCCACAATCAGGGAAACTATATCGGGATCCAGGATTGCCGCAGCGCCATGCTTGGCGGCATCAACGTGACGGACTGTGATTACGGCTGCCTGGGATTCGGTTCCTGCGTATCCGTTTGTCCGCAGCATGCGATCCGTATCGTGGATGGTGTGGCCGTCGTCGATGAGGACAAATGTGTGGCTTGCGGTCTGTGCGTCAAGACCTGTCCCAAGCATCTGATCGAACTGGTTCCGGAAAAGAGCCATGTTCGTGTCCAGTGCTCCAACAAAGACAAAGGCCCTCAGGTCAAGAAAGTCTGTCAGGCCGGATGCATCGGCTGCAGCTTATGCGTCCGTCAGTGTGAATTCGATGCGGTTCACGTGGACGGCAACCTGGCAAGCATCAACTATGAGAACTGCACGCAGTGCGGCAAATGCGCCGCCAAGTGCCCGGCGAAAGTAATCATCCCGCCGGTTTCTTCTACCAAAGAGGAGGCTACGTGATGGACAAGCAGAAAACGATTTACAAAATCATCGCAGCGGTACTGATCGTAGGTGTCAGCCTGGCCTGTATTTTAAGCCAGACCAGCAAGTATCACCTTGAAAACCGCGGCGATCTGGGACCGCTGACAAGAGAAGATATTCAATATCTGGATGTAGCGGCTCCGACAGCCACCAGTATGGATGGTACGATCAATGCGGCGGATTGGAAAGCAGCCTATCCGCAGATCGTCGCCACCATGGGTGCAAATCGTGACAACAACTATGTTATCAGCTATCTGGAACAGGATCCGTATCTCGTGAATATCTATGAGGGATATGGTTTTGCCAAGGATTACGGCAGTGCCAGAGGCCACGAGTATACACTCGAGGATGTGTACAATACTCAGCGTCCGCACGGACAGGCCAAGTGTCTGACCTGCAAAACGCCGAACTTTGCGAAGCTGGTCAATGATCAGGGCGTAGGTGTCTATACCATGGACTTTGAAGAAGTCTTCGCGATGATGGAAGAAAATGTCAGCTGCTATACCTGTCACGGAAACAATGCAGGCAACGGCGGCGAGATCTGGATCTCCCATTCCTATGTGAGAAAAGCACTCGGCGAGAACATTGAGACGATCGATCCGGCTACGCTTTCCTGCGGACAGTGCCATATCGAATACTACTTCACCCCGGAAAATCAGGAAACCATGATGCCGTATCACAGCATCCAGGAAATGACGCCCGATGCGATCCTGGCTTACTATGACGAGATGGGATTCTATGACTGGGTACAGGAAAGTACTGGAGCTCAGCTCTTAAAGGCACAGCATCCGGAAATGGAAACCTACCTCCAGGGCAAACATGCAGCATTCTTAAACTGTGCTGACTGCCATATGGCCATCGAAATGGATGAGGACGGAACCGTCTACCACAGCCACTATCTGGCCAGCCCGCTGGAGGATCAGACCATTCTTTCCACCTGTGTACAGTGCCATGGCGATACGGATATGGTCGCCTTCGTTCACAGTCTGCAGGAGAAAGTCGTCGCCCGGGAGACGGAAGTCGGCAATCTGCTGTCTCAGTTCAAGGATTATCTTGCTGAAGCTGTCTCTGCCGGACAGATGAGCGAAGAGCAGCTGGATGAAGTCCGCGGCATCTACCGCAGCGCCCAGTGGTACTTCGACTTCTGCTACGTAGAGAATGCAGAAGGTGCACACAACTCCGATCTGGCCTACTACTGCCTGGATAAGGCGGAAGAGCTGATCTATTCAGGACTCGGCAAGCTCGGTAAGTAATCCTGTTCCGCACCGTTAGACGGCTGCGGAAAATGTTCACTAAAAAACTGCCGATTGGATCGGGCATTGTCGGCGCTTGCTGCCGGCGCCTGATCCAGTCGGTCATTCTTTTTCCGGAGTAACATGAAAAAAGTTTGGAAATTTCTGACCTCGATGAAGCTTGCGATCGCACTGCTGCTTATCCTTGCAGCAGCCTGCGCCGGAGCCAGCTTTATCAATCAGGGGCAGACCTATGAGTTTTATGCCCGAATGTATTCGGAGCGGACCGCTGGTCTGATTCTGGCACTGTCACTGGACGATGCGTTCCACAGCTGGTGGTTCATCGCGATCAATGCGTTTCTTTGCCTGAATCTTCTGGGATGCAATCTGATCCGGCTGCCGCAGCTGATCCGTCGGACCAAAGCAGAAAAAACGCCGGACCCCAAAGTACTGATCGCTGCCGGACTTCAGGAAGATGGTGTTCGGGATCCACAAAAAGTCTTCGCAGCCATGCATTTTTCTGCGCAGGCAGAGGGAACGTTTGAAGGAAAGAAGACTCTTTCAGCCAGCCGGAACGGAATCGGGATCTGGGGTGCCTGGGTCTGTCATCTGGGCATTCTTCTGCTGATCATCGGCTTCAGCCTGGGACAGATGACGCATCAGGAATATTCTGTTTACGGCGTCCCCGGCCAGACGAAGATGATCGAAGGAACGGATCTTGCGGTCACGATCGATGATTTCCGGATCGGCTTAAGAGAAGATGATACAGTCGAACAGTATACAGCAGATATCACGGTTCAGGATCTTTCCTCACCGAACGGAGCGAAGGAATCGGCGGAGATTTCGGTGAATCATCCCGCCAAGGTGTTCGGGATGAGCTTCTACCAGAATTCCACTGGGTGGGCCGCAAAAGTTGGCATTAAAAAGGGTGGAAATGATCTCTCGAATGATGTAATCTGTGCAGGAGAGTATGTACCGGTCAAGGATCTGCCGGAACTGGTGGTGTTCTTCAATGCCTTCTATCCGGACTATGTGATGGTGCCCGGCGTGGGACCGCAGACACAGTCCGGCCGGCTGAACAATCCGGCTTACCTGTATACCCTGTATTACAAAGGTGAGATCCTGGGCATGAATGTACTGATGCCGGATGAGTCGATCACGGTAGAAGACTATGAAATCACTTTTTCCGAGCCGCAGGCCTATACGCTGATCCAGGTGAAGAAGGATTCGTTCCAGTCGCTGGCTTTTCTTGGCGGCATTCTGACAATGCTCGGCCTGGTACTGGCTTTCTATCTGCTGCCCGAAAAGATGTTGGCTGTCGAAGAAGAAAACGGCCTCTATATGATCTACGGGCACTCCCCCAAAGGTGGTGCACTGTTTAAAGAACGCCTGAAAAAAGCTGTCCTGCAGGCAAAAGAAGGAGCAGGAGAAGAGGAAAACCATGTTTAACATGCTGCAGATCGAGAATACGCTGTTTACGATCGTGATGATCATTTACTTCGTCTCGATGATTCTGTACTTTATTTTTGTCGCGGCGAAGAAAGAGGCCTTTTCGAAGATCGCAGTATATCTTCATCTGGGTGCGCTCGTGCTGCACACAGCGGCGCTTGTCTGCCGGGGCATCGGAGCTGGAAGGCTTCCGCTCACGAATCAGTATGAATTTGCGACTTCCTTCGCATGGGGACTTTCGCTCGTTTCTCTGATCTTTATCTGGAAGTTCAAGTTCCCGGTGCTCGGTGCGTTTGCAGCACCGGTGATGTTTCTGATCATCGGCTATGCGGCTATGCAGAGCAAGGAAGTCAAGGAGCTCATGCCTGCGCTTCGCTCCAACTGGCTGGGATTCCACGTTTCGACGGCGATCATCTCTTATGGTGCGTTTGGCGTTTCCTTCGTGCTGGGCATCATTTTCCTGCTTCGTGACAGAATGAAGGAAGATAGTTTCTGGGGGCAGCATACACCGGCCAAGGAAAAGCTGGATATCATCAGCTACCGGGCGGTGGCGCTGGGTCTTTTGTTCCTGACCTTTACGATCATCACGGGTGCGATCTGGGCTGAACGGGCCTGGGGCAGTTACTGGTCCTGGGATCCCAAGGAGACCTGGTCGCTGGTGACCTGGATCATCTATGCGATCTATCTGCACCTTCGGATCCGCCGCGGCTGGGAAGGCAAAGCCGCCGCGACATTTGCCGTGGTCGGATTCATTTGTGTGATCTTTACCTACATCGGTGTGAATACGTTCCTGCCCGGACTGCACAGTTATAAATAAGGCTCGGAGGCTCCATGAAACGACTTTTGACAAGGGACAAGACATTTTACCGCTCGCTCGTGACCCTGGCAATTCCGGTCGCACTGCAGGGACTGATCACCTTTTCGGTGAACTTTGCCGACAATCTGATGGTCGGCGCACTGGGCGACTCCGCGATTTCCGGCGTGTTCATGGGCAGCCAGATCCAGACCTTCCTGCAGATGTTTTCCGCCGGTATCGAAGGTGCGGTGCTCATTTTGTCCGCGCAGTACTGGGGAAAAGGAGACACGGCCAGTATCAAGAAGATCATCGCGATCGGCCTGCATTTTTCTCTCTTCTTCGGCCTCTTGCTGACGGGAATCTGTGCCATTATTCCGGCACCGATCATCCGTATCTTTACCGCCGATCCGGACGTCATCCGTGACGGCGCGATGTATCTGCAGATCGTCTGCTTCTCTTATGTCTTTTTCTGTGTAACGCAGGCACTGATCTCCGCCATGAGAAGCGTGGAGGTGACCAGGATCGGCATGGTGGTTTCGGCCATCAGCCTGGTCTTCAATATCAGTCTGAACTATATTTTGATCTTCGGTAAGCTTGGTTTTCCCGCGATGGGCATCCGCGGTGCAGCGATTGCGACCGTGGTTTCCCGTATGGTGGAGACGACCGTCATGGTGATCTATATCTTCCGGATCGATCAGAAGCTGAAGATGAAACTGCAGGATATTCTGCAGAGTGATAAGCTGCTGCGGCATGACTTCATTCGTTACGGGCTGCCGCTGGTCGGCGGACAGGTTGTCTGGAGCGTCAATATGATGGGCAACTCGATGATCATGGGCCGTTTCAATCAGCAGGTTATCGCAGCAGTCTCCATGGCCAATACCATGAATTCGCTGGCCTATGTGACGATGAGCGGTATGAGTTCGGCTGTGGGCATTATCACCGGCAAGACGGTCGGTGCCGGCAAGCGGGAGCTCATGAAGGAATATGCCTATACGACGCAGATCCTCTTTACCGGTATTGGTCTTCTGACAGGCCTGATGATCTTCCTGCTGAAGAATCCGTTCATTTCGCTTTATTCGGGTGTCACCGCTGAGGCTGCCGGCTTCGCGAAGCAGTTTATCAATGTACTTTCCGTCACGATGATCGGTACCTGTTATCAGGCGGCCTGCCTCTTTGGTCTGGTCAAGTCGGGCGGCGATATCGACTTCGTCTTCAAGAACGATACGATCTTCGTCTTCCTGGTGGTGCTGCCGTCCGCAATCGTCGCGGCCTGGCTCGGCGCCCCGGCCTGGGTCGTCTTCGCCTGCCTGAAGAGTGATCAGATCCTGAAATGCATCGTGGCTTACTTCAAGATCAACAGTTTCAACTGGATGAAGGACCTGACAAGAGACAAGGCGAAAGCTTCGAAAGAAGGAGCTTAAACCCGACTGGATCTGGACACACATTTTGAGGGTTTTTCCATACCTACTCTCTGCTTCGGACGTCAAGGTTGATTGATCCGGGGATTCAGCGTTCCTTGTCGGTCTTTCTTTTCAAAAGTGTTATTTTGACCGACGCGTCGGTCAGAATCATGAAAATAGAATCTGGCGACCGACACTCCTGTGAGTGATTCGGTCGCCAGATGTTTTTTCTGCCCTCATGACCGATTAATTCGGTCAAACAAGAGAAAAGACACTTTATGACCGACAGGCGTTGGTCATAAAGACATTTTTAGCTATCTTTGACCGACGAGTCGGTCAAAATCATGAAAATAGAATCTGGCGACCGACACTCCTGTGAGTGATTCGGTCGCCAGATGATTTTTTTGCCCTCATGACCGATTAATTCGGTCATACAAGGGAAAAGACACTTTATGACCGACGGCTGTCGGTCGCTAGACTCTAGTTTCTGTTCAGCCTTTTTCTTCGATCATGGAAAGTGCGCCGTAGAGGATGGAATCATCACCCAGGGCAGCTTTCTTCAGTTCAACAGTCGTACGGATGGACGGCATACAGTAACGATCGACTTCTTTCAGGATTTTCTCCAGGAAGAGATCGCCCACTGCTTCAATAACGCCGCCGCCATAGATGACTACGTCCGGGCTGAAGATGTTGATGATGTTGCCGGTCGCAATCGCCAGGTAATGGCAGGAACGATCAACCGCTTCTGTAGCGACGGGATCGCCGGCTGCCAGTGCTTTCTTTAGTGCTTTGCTCTTGAAGACGCCGTTCTCGATGTTCGAGGTCAGCATAGATTCACGGCCGCGGGATGCCTGCTGCAGAATGTAGGCAGACATACCTTTCTTGGCGGAGAATGCTTCCAGACAGCCTCTCTGACCGCAGCCGCAAAGCGGGCCTTCCGCGTTCAGAACCATATGGCCCATTTCAGCGCCTTTGAACTTGTTGCCCGTATAGAGCTTGTCATCCAGAATCAGGCCGCCGCCCATACCGGTGCCTACGAAGAAACCGGCGACATTGTGATAACCCTGCGCTGCGCCGTGTTTGTACTCACCAAGTACACCAACGTTGACATCATTGCCGATATAGAAAGGTGCTTCAAATTTATCACGGATGGGAGAAGCAATATCATAGTCTCTCCAGGGAAGGTTCGGGGAGAACAGGATGATACCGGCATCCTGATCGATGACGCCGGGAGCGCCGGCTGCGATCGCATGGATATCTTTCTTCTTGATATCTGCTTCCTTAATCATTTCGGAAACGACACTGATGATGACTTCTTCGACGTTTTCGGTAGAATCGCCGCCCTCTTTGGTTTTCTTTTTCAGACGGTAGATGATTTCGCCTTTTTCATTAAAAATCGCACCAAGAATCTTGGTTCCGCCGATGTCCAGACAAATGTTGTATTTTCCAGCCATGTGATTTCCCTCCTTCGGTATTCCGCGTGCCTAAAGCACGTCTCCAGAAAAAACTATGTATCTATCATAAAGGAAATCGCTCGAAAAGGCAACAGAAAATACTATTAAAAACTCAGCGGATTTAGTATAATGGATGAGCGTCATCAAATCAACCGGACGCGGCCGCCGCATTCACAGACTGCTGCGGAATGGATGTTGGCAGGAAAGGAATCTCTATGCGCTTCTTCAGAAATCAGACCCGGGAGGGCAAAGCCAGAGACGGCTTTTATAAAGAACTGTTCACGCTGATGGTCCCCATCGCGGTGCAGAATCTGATCACCCAGGCAGTCAACATGGCGGACGTATTGATGGTGGGACAGCTTGACCAGACGTCACTTGCAGCTTCATCCCTGGCCGGACAGGTTCAGTTTATTCTGTTTTTCATCTTCTTCGGACTGACTTCTGTCATCACGATCCTGGCTGCTCAGTACTGGGGAAAAGGAGATCTCCGGATCATCGCCAAGATCCTGGGTCTTGGTCTTTATGTGAGCGTATCAGTTTCCAGCATTGTGGCGGTGCTGGCGTTTTTTGTGCCCCGAACCGTCATGCGGTTCTGGACCAATGACAGCGAACTGATCGCAGTCGGCGGACGCTATCTGAAGCTGGTCGCACTTTCTTATCTTTTCATGGGATTCACTCAGCCGTATATGGCCGTTACCAAAAGCTGCGAACGGGTTCGTTTTTCTATGGTCCTTTCGATCATCACACTGGGAACCAACGTCATTCTGAATGCAATTTTGATCTTTGGCCTTCTGGGCTTTCCGGCGCTGGGCGTCGAGGGTGCCGCCATCGCAACCACGATCTCACGCGCACTGGAGTTTCTCATCTGCCTTTTGGACTTTCTCAAACAAAAGACGTTCCCGAAGAGCCTCAAAAACATGTTTCATCTTCCGAAGACCCTGCTGCAGGATGCCGTGAAATTTACCCTGCCTGCTTTTCTGAATGACGTGCTCTGGGGATTTGCTTACAACATGAATTCTGTCATCATGGGTCATCTGGGGACAGATATCGTGGCAGCGAATTCCATCGTAGTTGTTGTCCGGGATCTTATCACGACCGTTGGCTTTGGCATCTCTACGGCTGCGGCCATCATGCTGGGCAAAGAACTCGGCGAAAAGCGGCCGGACCTGGCCATCGACGATGCCGGATCGCTGCTTCATGTGACAGTTATCTGCGGCCTGATCGGCGGCGTACTGCTTCTGATCGTCACGCCCTTCGTACCGCATTTTGCCAAGGTATCCGAAACCGCTGCTTCGTATATGACCGTCATGCTTCTTTTGAGCGTTCCTTATCAGATGGGTCAGCTCGTGAATACCGTACTCATCGCGGCGATCCTTCGCTGCGGCGGCGATACCCGCTATGGGATGCTGCTCGATACCATCACCATGTGGGGATGGGCTGTGCCGATCGGACTTGTGACGGCGTTCGTTTTCAAACTGCCGCCGCTCATCGTCTACGCCTTCATGTGTACGGATGAAATGGTGAAGTTTCCCTTCGCACTGCGCCGGTATCGTTCGATGAAATGGCTGAATAATATTACCCGTGATCATGCTGTGTAGATCCAATGGGAGAACTGAGAAATGAATGAAGAAGTCGTTACGTTAAGACCCGCCAGACGGGAAGAGATCCCGAAGATCTGGCAAATGCAGCTGGAAGCATTTGCGAAGCTGCTGGAGAAGTATCAGGACTATGATACCAGTCCGGCAGCAGAGCCCATGGAGAAAATAATCAAACGCTTTGAGATGGAAGGCTCGATATATTACCTGATCATGGTCGGGACGGAAGAAGTGGGCGTGATCCGTATTGTCGACAAAAAAGACGGCAGCAGGAAGAGGATCTCACCTCTGTGGATCATGCCGGCCTACCGAGGAAAAGGATATGCACAGCTGGCGATGATCGAGGCCGAGAGAATCCATGGATCCGATCACTGGAGTCTGGATACCATCCTGCAGGAAAAAGGAAACCTTCATCTCTATGAGAAGATGGGATACCATCAGACCGGAAAAATCGAAAAGATCAACGAAAAGATGGATATCGTGTTCTACGAGAAAGATCAGTGAGGAGGAAGCAACCATATGTGGAATTCCTATCAGGAAGACAGCACCGGAACAGCCGTCATCTATGGCGGCCGCACCGGTACGTGTCAGCAGTATGCTGAATGGATCGGCGAGCACCGTGACGCGGAATTGATCGAATTACAATCTGCAAAGCTCAGCAGGATCAAATCTTATAAGACCCTGGTCTATATCCTTCCGATCTACGATGGTCAGATCGAAGGACTGGGGAGTTTGAGCATCAACTATCCTAAGCTGATGAAGGTCACCAGATCCTATGCGGATGACATGGGCGGCGCGGAAGGATCCAAAAGGATCGCTGTGCTGGCTGTCGGTCTTACTCCGGAAAAGGAAGCTTATCGAAGTGGTCTTCTGGATCTTCCGAGCGTCCTGGAGGAGGTGCCGGTCTACTATGCGATGGGCCGGTATTTGCCTGAAAAAGCAGACTCCCGGACAGCCCTTAGGCTGGACATCCTTCGTAAAGCCATGGATAAAGATCCGGAAAGTGTACCGTCATGGTTTCGAAATCTTTGTGCCGGCATGACGGATAAAAAGACGGAAGGTCTGGATCTCACGGATCCTGCCTATGTCGATCCGATCCTCGATCTGATCGATGGAAGATAAAAAAGCATTGCATTTCTGTCTGACATAGTTTACAATTAAACTATCTATGCATCTAAAAGATGCTGAAGGAAAACGTAAAAGAACGAAGGAGGCTCCCCAATGAGCGACTACTTAGGAAAAGATACCCCCAAACTGGGTTTTGGCCTGATGAGACTGCCCCGCGTGAAAGGCGCTGAGACCGATACGATCGATGTGGAAGAAACTTCCCGGATGGTCGATGCCTTCCTGGAAGCCGGCCTGACCTATTTTGATACCGCTTACGTCTACGGCGGTTCAGAAGTAGCTACCGGCAAAGCGTTGGTTGCCCGTCACCCCAGAAACACCTATACGATCGCTACCAAGCTGAATGCCGGCGCCGCCAAGGACGAAGCTGATGCCAAACAGCAGATCTATACTTCGCTGGAAAGACTTGGCACCGACTATATCGACTACTATCTGCTTCATGCGATTGGCAAGGGAAACCTGCCGAAATACAATGAGTACGGTCTGTGGGATTATGTCAAAGAACTGAAGGAAAAAGGCATCGTTCGCCACTATGGCTTCTCTTTCCATGACACCCCCGAACTGCTGGATCAGGTTCTGACGGATCATCCGGACGTAGAATTCGTTCAGCTGCAGATCAACTATGCTGACTGGGAAGACAAGAATGTTCAGTCCCGTGCCTGCTATGAAGTAGCCAGAAAACACGGCAAACCCGTGGTCGTCATGGAGCCGGTCAAAGGCGGCACCCTGGCCAATCTGCCCGAGAAGATCGCAGCCCCGATGAAAGAGGCAAATCCGAATGCATCCAATGCATCCTGGGCGATCCGTTTCGTCGCTTCTCAGGAGGGTATTCTGACGGTTCTTTCCGGTATGTCCAACATGGCACAGATGGAAGACAACCTTTCCTATATGAAAGATTTCAAACCGCTGAACGAAGCAGAATATGCGGTCATCGAACAGGTCCAGAAGAACCTGGCAGCTGTTCCCACGATCCCCTGCACCGCCTGCCGTTACTGCACGCCTGGCTGTCCGATGGAAATCAACATCCCTGGTATTTTTGGTGTAGTCAACAACTACCGCATCTACCAGAACCTGGAAGATTCCAAACGCCAGTACAAGTGGAGAACCGAGAAGGGCGGAAAAGCCAGTGACTGCATCCAGTGCGGTCAATGCGAAGAGCAGTGCCCGCAGCACATCAGTATCATCGAAGAACTGAAAGCTGCCGCGGAGCTTTTCGAGTAAAACCTGAAAGAAAAAAGGAACTGTGGCAAAATGAATTGCTTTAGTTCCGTTTGGTGTGTTTTCTGTTTTTTCTTCAATCCGCTCCAATGCGTTGGGGCGGATTGTTCTTTTTTGAAGTCCGCCGCCCAGAGCTTTTTTAGCTTTTTGGGCTTATTTTCTCTTCACGAGCTTGCCTTTTTCATTGAAGGTGTATTTGGCAGCGAAATCCGGATTTTGCTGACACAAAGAAGGATAGGCCTGCGGATGCTGACGGCAGTACATGGCAGCGTAGCCGGCTTTCGTGCGGATATTCTTTTCACTGATCTTCGGTGAAAGCTTATCCGGCAGCTTGCGGCCGAGGAACCACCAAGAACAGAAGGCAGCGCCAAGGAGCACGATGGCGCCCAGAATAGCCACCACCGGTTTGGACGAAATGAAGGTGAAGCAAGCGATACCGCCGATCACGCAAAGCAGTGCCAGCAAAGAACCCGCTGCTGAGAGCAGCGTGCAGGATGGTGCATAGGTATAGTTGCGATAGAATAAAACAAACATGGGAAGTTACCTCGGTTTTAGAAGGTCACGGTCTCCGGGGCCCCGCCGAATGAAGCGAATGTCGCAGTTGCGTTCTTGAAATAGAGCACCTGGGTATTATCATCATCAGCACTGTACATGCCTTTCAGGCCGGGATTCGCATCCAGCATGGCTGCTTTGGCCTCATAGCGGTCATCGTCGACGAGTTCACCGGCAACTCTCAGCCAGGTGCCGCCTGTGAATGCACAGATCTCGACTTTCGGGTTTGCGGCAATCTGCTTGGAGACAGCTTTCACACGGCCGGTCTGGATATAGAGCTTGCCCTCGAAGATCAGGGCTGTTCCGAACGGGCGGACACGCGGCTGGTCACCTTCAACGGTCGCGAGATAATAGGTCTTGGCTTCCTGCAGAAACTGACAGACTCTTTCAATGTTTTCCATGAGAATTCTCCTTTTTCTTGACCTTAAGTCAGATTTTTAGTGTATAATAGTATTATATCACAGTTTGACAAAGGAGGAAACCATGCTGAAGGCTTATAAAAGATATTGGCAAGGCTATGTGGACTTCTCAGGCGTTACGACCCGGAAGGACTACTGGCTGGCCGTGCTGGCTAACTGGCTCGTGCTCTTGATCCTGTCATGCATCGGCGGGGTCCTTGCGGGAGTACAGTCGTCAGGATCGGCTTCGGCTCTGATGATACTTTCGTATGTGATCTTAGCCTTTTCCCTCGCGAACATACTTCCGGCCCTTGCCATCATCGTGCGTCGCTTAAGGGACGCGGGGTGTAGCTGGGGAAACATCTTCTGGTTGTTTCTGCCCTTCTTTGGCGCCATTATCCTGATTGTCCTGCTGTGTAAACCGAAAGCCGAGACTGCACCATATCAGGCGCAGCCGGCAAATGGGCAGTATTACAACGGGACAGGCGCTAATTGGGTCTATCCCCAGCAGCAGGCTGTGGGGCAGCCGTTTGCCCCTACATCCGGCCAGTCGTTTGCTCCGACGACCGGTCCGCTGCCAACAAGAGGAGGCGGGTCAGCTATGCAGCAGACAGCCCGGTCCGTCACGCAGAATGTGGGACCTGCCCTGGAACCGAATCCCGGCCGTGCTGTATGGGTGGGAGTATTCCTCATCGTCATGCCCTTTGTCCTCTACCTGATCCACTGCATCCCCAGGATGCGGCTGATATATTGCACCAGTGTCTTCTCCTACGCCGCGACAGGCATGATGGGTGTCTCAATCTATCTTATGCTGCAGAAAGGCACCAAGTGGAAAGTACTGGCGATCGTCAGCACATTGACGGCGATCCTGCTTTTCCACATAGGCAACATTGTTTCCCAGATCAACTCGATGCGAGGCGGCATGTTCGAAGTTCGCATGCTGTACGAGTACCTGTTCTTACGACCAACACGGACAAGCATTGGACTCTCTGTGGTCAAAGCGGTGATGGCAGCTGTCGGAGGATTGCTCTTTGGATTAGCGTTCAAAAACAATCCCCCGAAGAAACAGGTCTGGCTGACTTCGCTCTGTACGACCCTGCTGGTCTTTGTGTGTAATCTCATCTATGTTCTGGTCAGGAGCCGGGGAGCCAGACCGATGTCATTCGTTCTATCCTTTGTTGCTGCTCTGCTGCTTAGCCTTATGTTATTATTTGCTCCGCCGGCACTTTACGCTCTGGGAAGCATGAAAACCAAGACTATCCGTCTTCACGGATGGGGCCTGGTGTGGTGCTGGCTCTGCGTTCTCGGAATGATCGGCGCGATCGGCATCTGCATTGCCACCATGACCTATACGATGAGGAACTGGATCTATTCGTCTCAGCTGATCATGAGCATCATGGCCCTGGTCGGGTTTATCCTGCTCCTGGCAAAGAAACGGGTAGGCTGGTTCGTGGTCCTGTTTTCTGTATTCACGATCCTGATGGCACAGTTCGCCGCTTCCTTCAGCGGGGTGATCCAGGGAGGCAGGGCATATGGCTCACTGATGGTCGGCGCGCTGGCCGGTGGGCTTAATCCACTGATTACCTGGTTTTCCATCCTCGGCGCATGGAAGTTGTCCGATCCTTCCGCGGTACACGCGGTGGTGCCTTACAGCAGCGCTCCTGTGATGCCGAACGGACAGGCTCCGTCGTACGCGCCTCAGGCGAACGCAGCCTTTACGCCTCGAACGAACCCGCAGGCACGTCCGGCTTATGCTTCACAGCAGACTGCGTTTTCCTCCAACGCTCAAAATGTTCAATATTATATGCAGCTGGCTGACCAGTACGCGCATGTCGAGAGTCTCTTTGCCGAAAATCAGGAGAAGAAGGAACTGGAAGCGAAGCTGTTGGCCGGAGGCCAGGACGCGCAGGCAGGCATTACGAGATTCCTAGTACTCTGCGGCAGCGGAGGAGTCAAATACGGATGGTGGAACGGGGCAGCAGCCCTGACTGCGATGCTTCGGAAGATCGGCGGCAGCGCGGCCGAGAAGGATCTTCTGAGACTGAAGAACCTTTCGACCAACATCTGGGAATACCACACCCAGATCAAGGATACGGCAGAAAAAGAACTGCTTGAACTGAAGAAAGAAAGCGGCGGCTACGGGGCAGACGGACGTATCCCCGCTGAATATGCCTACGCGGAGCTGCTCCGTCTGCAAAACGTGGGCTCACCGGAAAAGAGACTGGAAGAGTTCTTCGCCATGCAAAACAGCGTGGACGGCTGGTCAAAGAAAGACAGAGCCTTCTATTATTTCATCGGCGGCGGCGCGGCAAGAGTCCTCTATCCATATAACAAGTCCAACCTGGCGTTCTATGCCGCACAGGTCAATACCGACCCCAATCCGACCAGCGTGGGCTGGCAGCACCTTCGGGAGACAGAAGGCAGCACACTTCTCGCAACCCAGGAAAGTGCCCGTCAGATGCATGAAAAATACCCGATGCCGCACAGCATGGAAGAAGCAAGAAACTACCTGATCATATAAAAAGGAGAAAATCGTCATGAAGAAAACCTGTATCCTGTTTATGATCCTATGCCTGTCGGTGCTTATGCTGGCTGGCTGCGGGAAAAAGACATCTCCCGAAGAGATCCTGGAAAATTACGCCTCCTATACAGATGTGCCATCTCATGCGAACCGGGTGGGGATCCAGATCTCTAAAGGCACCGAATTCGGAGGGAAGCAATCAATCAATATTTCCTTTACCAGCGAAATGATCAACCAGGACGAAAACAACACCATGGTACTTGCTTCCAGATGTCGTCTGTATGATGCAGAAAACCCGGACGTCGAGATAGAGACGGGGCTGCTTTCCAGTTCCAAGACAACAACGGCCAGCAACGGAACCACCACGCACACGTACGAAGCAGCGCTTTCCTACGATAAAGACATCAAATGCGATTACATGCTCTTCAAATTCGAAGGCATTCCGGCAGATGAAGCGCCCGAACTGGAGACCCCGGCTCTCTTCTTTATCGTTTCGGTAGAGAAGGATGGATCGGTGACGATCCTGACCGACAAGCCGCTGGCTGATAAATAATCAAACAGAGGAGGATCCGCCTTGAAACCTGCGATCGTCATGCAAACCGACTTCACGAAGGGAGTCGCCACCTGCACGATGGACGGCGTCATCGCCTCCATCGACCCGGAGATAAGAACCTATGATTGTACCCATACCATTGCACCGTTCGATATTTACGGTGCATCCTGCTCGCTGGATTTTGTCGTGGAATTCTGGCCGGCCGGCACGATCTTCGTGTCCGTTGTCGACCCGGGCGTCGGCACCTCCCGTCGGGCCTGCTGCGCCAAGCTTTCGAACGGCTGCTATATCATTACGCCGGACAACGGTGCGCTCACGCACGTGAAAAACCGCGTGGGTATCGTGGAAGTCAGACAGATCGATGAGACGAAGAACCGTCTGGAAACGACCCGCGAGGTCAGTATTTTCCATGGCCGCGACCTGTTCGCCTACTGCGCCGGCAAGTTCGCCGCCGGTCTGATCGATTTCGAAGGTGTCGGTCCGGCCTATCCGGTAGAAGAGATCGTGATGCTCGATCTTCTGCAGCCCTATCAGAAGGATGGCGTCGTCACGGGCATGATCACGACTTCCGAGCGCGGCTTCGGCCTGGTCAACTCGAACATCCCTTATCAGATGCTGGAAGATCTGGGTGTTCATCACGGCGATAAGGTCGAATGCGCGGTGCTTTTCGAAGGAAAGGATATCTTCCGCGAGATCGTCGCCTACGCGCCGAGCTTCGGTTTCGTGCCGAAGGGAGCTCCGCTGGTGATGATCAGTGAGACGAAACATGTGGAACTGGCGAAAAACCTTCGCGATATCGCGACCGAATATGACATCGGCGCCGGCCCCGGCTGGACGATGGAACTGAAAAAAGCCTGAGCCGACTGCAGGCCGCTCGGGACAGAAAGGAATATCATGATTTTAAAGAATAATGACCGTATCGTTTTCGCCGGTGACTCCGTCACGGATATGGGCAGCACCAATCCCGTCGGTGAGGGCCTCTTCGATAACCTGGGGCAGAGCTATGTGCGCCGGGTGGACAACCTGCTGGGAGCACTGCTGCCGCAGTATCATTTCCGCATCACGAATTCAGGGATCAGCGGTAATACCAGCCGTGACCTTCGGGAACGATTCGATCACGACGTCATCGATCTTAGACCTGATGTGGTGTCGATCATGATCGGCATCAACGATGTGTGGCGTCAGTTTGATACGCCGGCAGCGCTGGACAATCAGGTGATGCCGAAGGAATATGTCGAAAACCTGAAGGAAATGATCGAGAAATCGAAGCAGGCAGCGCGCGAGGTCATTCTCATGACACCGTACTACATGGAGTTCAACACGCTGGATGCTATGCGCTCGCGCATGGACGTGTACGGCGGCATCTGCCGGAAGCTCGCAGAGGAGTACGAGATCCATTTCGTGGACCTGCAGGAGGTCTTCGATAAGTATTTCAAGACGCGCGACGAGAACGGGCAGTATGCGCATCACTCGACGTTCATCGCCTGGGACCGCATCCATCCGAATCAAATAGGGGCGACGCTTATCGCGGCTGCATTCCTGGAGGCCTGCGGACTGAAACTTTCACTGACGGAGGAATAAACGATGTCCTGTACGACTGTACTGGTAGGAAAGAATGCAACGAATGACCGCTCGACCATGATCTCCCGGACGGATGACGGGCATTTTGATGTAAAAAAGCTGATCGTCGTGGAGCCGGCCAATCAGCCAAGAGTATATGAAAGCAAGATCTCCCATGTGAAGATCGAACTGCCGGATGACCCGATGCGCTATACCGCATGCCCGAGCGTCGACCCGAAACACGGTATCTGGGCAGCGACCGGCATCAACGCCGCGGGAGTCGGCATGACGGCGACGGAAACGATCACCTCGAATCCACGTGTGCTCGCAGCCGATCCGCCAGTCAGATATGAGGAACCAGTAGAGGAAGGACAAGAGGGCAACTCAGGCGGGATCGGCGAGGAAGACATCGTCGTGCTGGTCCTCCCGTATATCCATTCCGCCCGTGAAGGCGTGCAGCGGCTCGCCTCTCTGCTGGAGCAGTATGGAACCTATGAATCGAACGGTATCGCCTTCAATGATGAGAACGAAGTCTGGTGGCTGGAGACGATCGGAGGTCATCACTGGATGGCGCGCCGCGTGCCGGACGACCGGGTAGTCCTGATGCCGAACCAGTTCGGCATGGATGGCTTTGACATGGACGATGCTTTTGGTGAACAGAAGGAGAACCTGTGCAGTGCCGATCTTCGCGAGTTCATCCGGGACAACTGCCTGGATCTGAACCAGAACGGCCAGTTCAATCCGCGTGACATCTTCGGCTCTCACACCGATATGGATCATATCTACAATACCCCGCGTGCATGGTTCATGGGCCGCTATCTCTGCCCGCGAACACATACCTGGGACGGCCCCTCCGCCGAGTTCACGCCCGAGTGCGATGACCTGCCCTGGTCGCTGGTACCGGACCGCAAAGTCACGATCGAGGATGTCAAATACCTGCTTTCCGGACATTATCAGGGGACACCCTATGATCCCTATTCCGCGCAGGATTCCGGCAAACGCGGCATTTACCGCTCGATCGGCATCAACCGGACGGGCGTGACCTCCATCTGCCAGATCCGCGACGGCCTGCCGGCACTAAACCGCGGCATCGAATGGATCATCTTCGGCTCGACTGCTTTTTCTGCGGCACTTCCCGTCTATCCGAACGTGTCGAAGATGCCGGCCTATCTCTCCGAAGTGACGCTGGACACTGATACCCACAATTTCTATTGGGCATCGCGCCTGATCGGCGCGCTGGCTGATCCGCACTACGGCAGCGTCGTCCAGCTGATCGAGCGTTATCACGCCGCTGTGGCGGTGAAGAGCCGCATGATGATCCGCGAATATGATCAGAAGTTTGCCGAAACCGGTGATCCGGCCCTTCTGGAAGAGGCCAATGAGAAACTGGCCGAGATGGCAGAGAAGGAGACCACCTCCGCATTGAACAAGGTACTGTTTGAAGCCAGCGTCCGGATGAAGAACGGGTACAACCGAGCCGATAACTAATGGAATATCTTTCTTACATCCGTCCCATGGTGTTTTGGGGCGGATGCTTCCATTTTTAGTCTCGCCACCCAAAAAACCATATGATTTTTAGATAAGATATCAACTTGACGAGCTATTTTATCCAGGAATTGGAGAAGATAGCTTTTCTAATGTATTTCCTGCCCAGACGGAACCTCTGTGTGCTTGAATTCTTTGGGTGTGATAGCAACAATGCGGCTTATCTCGTCCAAGGATTGGAAAAGATAGCTTGTCAAATTGATCAGCCGCCCAGAAATCCGAAAATCCTCTGGGCGGCAGAATCAAAAAAAGAGCTAAACGCCCCAAGGGCCTGGGTGGAATTCTGCAAACATGAATAAACGCCCCAAACGCTTGGGCGAGATTGCCGGAATGAAGACAAATGCTCCAAAGCCATAAAGTTTCAATAAACAAAAGCCGCCTGCTTACCAGGTGGCTTTTTGCGTGCATGAATGATTAATGATAGGACTCGGGCGCTATGTGTTTCTCGACCGTAAGTACCTTTCCGTAGGACTCGGAATACCAGGAAATGGTAAAATACATCTCGAACCCGGAGTCTTCTTTCAGGTCCGCTGGCTTGTCGATGATGACATCCAGGATCGTAATAGGTGTTTCTTTACCTTCCGCGTTATAGGTAGTGGCATTCACCGTGCTCATTGTCGATGCCGCGGCAAGGTCGTAATCGCCGCCATGGTAGAAAGCGGTGATCTTGTACATGCCCGTGGTAAGCTGATCTTCCGGGAAGGCCGGATCAAAGATCACGGTCGCCGGTTCAGCGCCCGGAGGCAATATTTCCAGGAAGAACTTGCCGGCAGCTTCTGGCCAGCTGTCACTCTCACTCTCGGCAATGTATTTCAGGAAATACACATAGCCGGTGTCGGTTTCATTGACAGAGGTCGCGGACCATGTCTCGGTTTTTTCTCCGTCAGGAAGCGGGAAGTGTGCGGTCACATCGATCCGGATAGTCACGACGGTATTGCCGGTGGCCATAGACTCAGCCATATACTCATCCGGATGATGACCCCAGACATCGATCACAGGAAGAATATAGTTATCGCCGTTCACGGCGTAATCCGTAATGTCGTGGGTCTCTTCGAGCGAACCGGTAAGCATGTCATAGATGCTGATCTCGACTAGCGAAGCATCTTCCATGTTCGCAAACGTGACATAGCCATCGACTTCGGAATAGTAGGACCAGGCATAGATCTCACATTCCGGCTCCTGGACGGCAGACGGGTCGATCGTGGGTGCAGGAAGCATGTTGGTTTCTGCCTGGAAGGCCTCCTCGGAGAGAGAGTCAACGAGAACAGCCGTGACAGAGTAGAACGCAGCACCTTGCGGCTGGTAGTCGGTATGGGCGCCGCCTTCGTAAGTGAAGGTCCACGGGATACCATGTTCCGGATCATAATTTGTCTCGATCATGGAAAGATCACTGCTGCTGTAGACCTGATCTTTTACATCGAGGAGATTCAGCGATGCATCGTACCACTTAATGCCGAGACCGGCGATAGAAAGACTGTATTCACGCTCATCACCTTCCGCCTGTTCAAAGACAAAGGTCGCCTGGATGCTGGATTCACCTCCGGGGGAGGATCCGGCGGAAGTCAGGGTAGCTGCGATCTGCGGACCGGAAACCTCTGCACTAGGTTCGGAGGATTCTTCCG